>CAMQOJ010000026.1 GCA_947003375.1 uncultured Lachnospiraceae bacterium | reverse complement strand
CTACACGAGTCTCTTCGTCGGCAGCGTCAGATGTGTATAAGAGACAGGAAACAGCATGGCCCGCTGGGCGATGACGGTCTCCCCTGTCTCCCCCAGGCTTTCCAGCACCTGGTCCCGCAGCGCCAGCACCTGGTCGTCCGTGGGCGCCAGGCTTGAGGCCGACAGGTCTGCGGGGGGATTTCCGGCTTCCCCTGAGATGCCGCCGGATTCGGCTCCCGCTGCGTCTGCCGCTTCCGTCCCGCCCACGGCAGTACCCGCCCCTGGCATGCCGCCGGATTCCCTCATGGCGGACAGGATCAGAATCGGTATGCCGATGCATTCATCCAAAGCCTCTTCCGTCTCCTTGTCTCCGCGGAAGGCATAGTTGTCGTCATTTTCCTGCCCATAGGCGGATGCCATCAAAGCCCGCTCTTCCTGTGTCATGAGGCTCATCAGCCCGGCGTAGGTTTCTGCTCCCAACCGTCTGGGCACGGCATTCTCAATCCCCTTCTGGCCGATTCCTATGTCCACGATATCCGCCGTGTACTGGGGCAGCGCCAGGTCGCAGTAGGCCTGCACTACCAACAGGGCGATGATGGCCAGCACGGACCACTTGGATTCCTTTAGGTACTTGAAGATTTTCAGCATATGGGTCTCCTTCCCTTTCCGGAGCACATTTTCGGATATGCCCTGATTATGCCGACACTCGAAGACCCGGCGGAGTTTCCGGATTCTTCCGGTGCGGCGGATTCTTACATTATAGTGAGCGCTTTGCGCCATTACAATTAAAAAAGGATTAAAAAAATGGAAAAAATGCGAGATAAAAAACCTTGAATTTCCGCAAACAAGCGGCCTTCCCGAGCAGGGAGGCACCGTGTGCGGATTGCCTGATTGTGCTGGGAGCCCGGTGGAAGAGCGCAGGCCCCAGCGAAGTGCTAAGCAGACGGCTGGACAAGGCTGTCCCCTACCTGTACAAGGGCAGGCCGGGGGCTTCACGTAAGTACGGCCGGAATCAGGACTGTGACCACAGTGCCTTTTCCGGGACAGCTCCTGCAGGATAAACCATAGGGGGCGCCATAGGCCAGGAGCAGCCGTTCCTGGATGTTGCGGATTCCGTAACCGCTGGAGATTATCCTGCGCTCCGGGGTCTCATGTATGGAAAAGTTGGCCAGAACCGTTTCCTCATCCATTCCCATGCCGTCATCCTCCACGGTGATTCGGATATCACCGTCCAGACGCCGGATGCCAACTTTTAAATGACCTGTTTTTGACGGTTTTTCGAATATTCCGTGAATGATTGCGTTTTCAATAATGGGCTGCAGTACGATTTTGATAATCTGGCAGCAGTCCGCAGAGGGATCCATATCCCATTCTGCGGACACCCTGTTTTCAAAGCGCAGGTTCTGGATTTCCACATAGAGCTTCGCATGCCTCAGCTCTTCCGCCAGAGTGATCACTTCCCGTCCGCTGCTGAGGGACAGACGATAGAACTGCCCCAAAGCGTTGACCATGCGGCTGATCTCCGGAACATTGCGGCTGATGGCGGTGCAGTTGATCAGATCCAGGGAATTATATAGAAAATGCGGGTTGATTTGAGCCTGAAGGGCTTTCAGCTCCAGGTTCTTGATCTGACGCCCGTATTCCACCCGCTCCTCCATCAACATGTCCACCCGATCCATCATCTGGTTGAACCCGTCCATCAGCTGAGCGATTTCGTCCTCCCCCGACGGCTCTAAGCGCACCGCCACATTGCCGTTTTCCACAGCCTGCATGGTGCTGGTGAGCTGAGCGATGCGTTTCAGGGTAGACTGGCTGATCAGATAGGCGAGCAGGTAGGCGGCCAGCCCGACGGCCACTACGATGATCAGCATCTCTGCGCTCATTTCCCGGCTTAGCCGAAACACGTCCTGGTGCGGCAGGATACTGGCGATCAGCCAGCCCGACGGGCCGATTTTCTCGCAGCGGGCATAGTATTCCTGCCCTTCTGCGGAGATGGTCTCCCAGGTGCCGGGAATCAGGGACTGTACCTGGCTGACCAGAGTTTCCGGAGGGATGGGGGAAGAGCCGGAATCCGAAGAGAGCAGAATCTGACCTTTGCGCAGCAGCAGCAGCATCCCGTTTTCCGTAATGGAGGTTCCGCACACAATCTGTTCCACCCGGCTTGCGTCGATATCCGCACGTAGGACTGCCAGAGGTTCTTTCACCTTGTTGGGGTTATAGATTACCTGTACGGAAGAGAAACAATTCTGCAGCGATTCGTCGGAGGCATCCTGAAAATCAACGGGAGCGCACCACAGGCGGCCGCTGCTCTCTGCGGCTGTTTTGTACCAGGCGTTTAATGCCACATCGCTGATCTGGATGATATTGTTTCTGGTATTGGAGTAGGAATATTCATTGTTCACATAGAGGCGGATGAGATCGATGTCCGCAAGCATGCAGAGATCCTCAAAGGTGGTGGCGAGCTGATCCGAATCCTCCAGGCGGTGGATGTAGGTATAGTCCCGGGAGTCGTTGGAAGCCATGGTGTAGACCAGGGAATCCGTGGACAGGATGTCGATGACCCCGTCCAGGCGTCCCAGAAGGCCCTCCAGGGACAGGCAGGTATCATCGAATGCGGTTCGGGCAGCGGAAAAGGTCTGCTCCTGCACCACGGCCCTGACCCGCAGATAGGCATAGAAAGAAAACAGCCCAAGGGGAAGGACGATCAGCAGAAAATAAATGCACATCAGTTTGCTGCCAAGCTTTCCGCAGGCCAGCCACCGCATAAACTTATTCTTCATAGGAATGCCTCTTCTGGTACTCTCTGGGCGACAGCCCCATCTCCCGCGTGAATAGCTTGACAAAATATCTGGCGTCCCCATAGCCCACGGCGTTGGCCACTTCGTAAAGCTTGCGGTCGCTGGAGCCGAGCAGTTTTTTGGCATGAAAGAGACGGATTTCCGTGAGCCGCTGATTCACGGTCTTGCCGCAGGATTTCTTATAAGCCGCGCAGAGATAAGTATTGGTGAAGCCCAGGTCTCCGGCAATGGTCTGCACGGTGAGCGCGCAATCCTGGTAATGGCTTTCCAGATAGCTCTCCACCTGGGAGGCGATATCCGGCAGGGCGGGCTGCAGGGCGCCAAAATATTCCCCCACAGTCTGCAGCAGAATTTCCTGAAGTCCCGCAAGGGTCTCCTGTCTGGACATGGAATAGAGCAGGCGGTCTGTCTGACTGGTGATCGTCCGGATATTGCGGGTGTCGGCAGCATGTAAAAACAGAAAAAGAATCCGGCAGTATACAAGGCGCAGCTCCTCCGGCGCCGTGCCCTGGCAGCGCATCATGGTTTTGTACACTCTGTCCAGCAGGAAAGACACCTCTTCCTTTTTGCTGTGGCGGATCAGATTTTCCAATTGTTCGAGAATGGGCTCCCCGTCCTGGAACACCTCCTGATTTAAAGGCCTGTCCGGAAAATGCCCGCCCAGGAAAAAGATCTCCTCTGCCGTAGGCTTTTCCTGGCTGAGCAGCTGTGCGGTAATCTCCCTGACCGCAGCCGTAATCTCCTCCAGATTCAGAGGCTTTTCCACATAGTTTGCTGCTTTTAACCGGATGGCGCCCTTGAGGTATTCTTTGTCGGAATAGCCGCTCAAAAAGATGAACTGACAGTCCGGCAGAAATTCCCGGACCGCGGCAGCCATTTCCAATCCGTTCAGATAGGGCATTTTGATGTCGCTGATGATGAGTTCAGGACGGTATCTGCGGGCCTGCTCCACGGCTTCCACCCCGTCGGAGGCCAGATAGACCCGGGCTACGGAGAGCTCTTCCCAGGGGATATAGTTCTGTAAAACATTGCGGGGCATGGCCTCATCATCTGCAATCAGAACGGTAAAATTCATGATATTCACCTCAAAAATCGCTTTCTTTCTATAATAATATAGCAAATCTCACAAAAAATCAAGCGAATTCCGCCGGCCTTTGACTGCATAAAGACCATAAGAATACCCTCTTTTCGAAATTCTGTCCCGTTGTTTCCGAACCATTCTTCTGTTAGGATAGAACCATCAGATCTGCGGAGGATACAGGCAGGAGCAGGGGAGGGAAAGGGATGAAAAAGAAGGGACACCCGTTTTGGGAGGATTTGAAGAAAAACCGTACCAAGTGGCTTATGATTCTGCCGGCTGCTGTTGTGGTCATTTTGATGTGTTATATCCCCATGGCTGGAATCGTACTGGCCTTTAAGGAATTCAATTATCATGACGGCATTTTCGGAAGTCCCTGGGCGGGATTTAAGAATTTTGAATACTTTTTCCAGTCCGGCAAAGCCTGGACCACCACAAGGAATACCATACTATACAATGCGGCATTCCTGTGTGTGAACACGCTGCTGCAGATTACCTGCGCCATACTGCTCAGCGAACTGGCAGGGAAATATTTCAAACGGATCACCCAGTCCGTGATGTTCCTGCCCTACTTCATCTCCTGGGTGGTGGTAGGCGCATTTATCTACAATATGTTCAACTACGAATTCGGGGCGGTGAACAGCTTCCTTCGTTCTATCGGACAGGAACCCCTGGATGTATACTCCAACAAGGCTGCGTGGCCGGTGATCCTGATTGTGGTCAGCGCCTTTAAGAACGTGGGATACGGGACGGTGATGTATCTGGCCAGTATCGTGAATATCGATGGGGAAATGTTTGAAGCGGCAGACCTGGACGGAGCTACCATGTGGCAGAAGATTCGATATATCACGCTGCCCTGCATACGGCCAACGGTGGTGATTCTGTTCCTGATGGCCATCGGCACCATTATGAAGGGCGACTTCCAGATGTTCTGGCAGGTCACGGGCAATAATCCCATGGTTCTGGAGGTGACGGACGTGATTGACACCTATGTGACCCGCTCTCTGCTGAACCTTCAGGAATTTGGCATGACCAGCGCGGCAGGCCTCTATCAGTCGGCACTTTCCTTTGTCCTGGTCCTGATTGCCAATTATGCCGTGAAAAAAGTGGAACCGGATTACGCGCTGTTTTAGAGGCTGCTTGAAAGCAGAAGGGAGGCCATGGCAATGGCAAAGAGAAAAAGCCGCGGAGGAAAGCCTGTAGGGCGTGACCGCATTTTGTTCAATATACTTTCCTACATAATACTGACAGTCCTGTCAGCTGCATGCCTGCTGCCGTTCTTGCTGGTGTTGAGCGGGTCCGTGTCGGAACAGTACGCCATACAGCTCCACGGCTACCGGCTGATTCCGGAGACATTTTCTTTTGACGCATATAAGATGCTGTTCCGGATTCCGGAGGAGCTGCTGCAGGCATATGGTGTGACGATTTTTGTGACGCTGGCAGGAACGCTTCTGGGACTGTGGCTCACCAGTATGGCGGCGTATGTACTTGCAAGCCGGGATTTCCGGTATCGGTATCAGGTATCCTTTTTCTTTTACTTTACCTCCATCTTCGGAGGCGGCCTGGTGCCCTGGTACATTTTCAACACCAAGTACCTTCGCTTTCACAACAGTATCATCGCGCTGATTCTTCCGATTCTGATCAATGTGACTTATCTGCTGATCCTGAAAAGTTACATGATGGGCATTCCGGAGGCCCTGTACGAATCCGCGAAACTGGACGGGGCGGGAGATATGCGGATTTACTGGAACATTGCGCTGCCCCTGTCCAAGGCAGGCCTTGCCACAGTGGGATTGTTTATCGCTTTGAACTACTGGAACGACTGGTACAATGCCATGTTGTTCCTGGATGAGGGCAGACGGGATATGTATCCGCTGCAGTATTTTCTGAACAATATCCTCACCAAGGCCCAGGCCATGAATGCGGCGGCTGCAAGGAGCGGCATTCCCGCCAGTGACGTGCCCAGTGAACCCATGAAGCTTGCCATGACAGTGGTTGCCACAGGCCCCATTATTCTGCTGTATCCTTTCCTGCAGAAATATTTTGTAAAAGGCGTTACCATCGGGGCGGTAAAGGGCTGACCCCCTCACATCAATCATCGAAAAAAGTTCGCAAGAATTTTTTTATAGAAACCGAAATGCGAAAAAGCAAAAAAGGAGGAACGTTTTATGAGAAAGAAAACAAGAATCAGCGGTCTGCTTATGGCAATGTTGCTGGGACTGGGCACTTTGAGCGGATGCGGCAGCGAACCTGCGGCTACGGGTTCATCCACTCCGGCAGATGTGCCTGTGTCGGAAGAGTCAGAGGAGGCATCGGATTCTGCATCCGGGCAGGAGTCTGCATCCGAATCAGCGCCGGAGGCGGAGGCTCAGGCGGAAGGACCCGATATCTCCGAGGAAGTGACCCTGACCATGTACCTCATCGGAGACCGCCCCGTGGACAATGACGAGGTGTTTGCAAAAATCAACGAAAAGCTGAAGGCGGAAATCAATGCCACCATTGATGTGAAGTTCATGAGCTGGGGCGAATATGAGCAGAAATATCCGCTGATCTTTGCTTCCGGAGAAGACTGGGACATCATCTATACGGCTGACTGGTGTTTCTACAATGCACAGGCCACCAAGCAGGGATTCTGGGAGATTACCCAGGATGCGCTCGACACTTACGCACCCATGACTGCGGCAAGCATTTATCCGGAGGCCTGGGAGCAGGCAAAGGTGGACGGACAGGTATTTATGCTTCCCATGAACTACAAGGAGATTACTTCCTATGTGTACATGGCAAGGGGCGATCTGATGGATAAATACGATATCAAGTCCGTTGCGTCCCTGGACGAGGCGGAGGCCTACATGGATGCCATCGTGGCAAACGAGCCCACTTTGATTCCCCTGGATGTAGGCTCCGATTACGACAAGCTTTTTGTGTTTGACCGCATGTGGCAGAAAGCGAACTGGGAGTCTGAGGAAAAAGTAGCCGGAATCGGCACATGGCAGGCAATGGGCAGCGTCAGCGAAACGGACGACAATGCGGAAGTGAAGGGCGTTTACGATCAGCCGGAGTTCCAGGGTGTGGTTGAGCGCCTGAAGAGCTGGAAGGACAAAGGATTCTGGAGCAAAAACGCCGTTGTCAATACCCAGAACAACACGGAAAGCTTCCAGGCAGGAAAATCTGCCTTGGCCCTTTGTAATGCCAACACGGCAAAAAGCATCTACACACAGATGTCCACCGAGCATCCGGAATGGGATGTGCGCGTATTTGACGCCCAGGACGGCGTACCGCCGGTCTTGAATTCCTATCTGGCAAACGGTATGAGCATTTTCTCCAAATCCAAATATCCGGAGCGGGCGCTGATGGCTCTTGATTATCTGCGCAACGATGTGGAAATCAACAATCTGTTCTGCTACGGCATTGAGGGCAAGCACTGGGAAGCTTCCGGGGATAATGCGCTGGTATCCCTGCCTGACAGCTCCAATTATGCCTATGACGGCAACTGCAACTGGGGCGTGCGCAACGATGCAAGCTGGCGTGTTGTGGAAGGCGGCATCCCGGGGCTGGAGGAACTGAATGCCCAGTGGAAGGAGACGGCCTACAGCAGACGTTATCAGACCTTCGTGTTCAACGATGGGGATGTGAAAAACGAGATTGCTGCCATTACCGAAATCTTCAACTCGGAATACAAGCTGCTGGGACTGGGCTTTACGGATGACCCTGCAGGCGACATTCCAAAGCCTAAGGAAAAGCTGGCTGCGGCAGGCCCGGACACCGTGTATGCGGAGATGCAGAAGCAGGCCCAGGAATTCCTGACAAACGAAAACTGACGATTGATTCTTCCTAGACAGAGGAGCAGCCGCACTGGGCAATCAGCGAGGCTGCTCCTTTTAAATTAATTGGGCTTGAGTTATCGGCCGGGCTGCGGCGGAATCAGAAAAAGCGCAACTGCTCGTAGTCCGTGCCTCGTTCTAACGGGGCCGGGACTTTTTGCAGGAGTTCTTCTGTGCGGCTTCCGTCCAGAATCCAGCCGACGGCCTCCTCCCGGGACAAAATCAGGGGCATGCGGTCATGGACTGGCTCCATGGAGCCGTTGGCCGCCGTGGTCAGGATGACGAAATGCTCGCCGTCCTGGTATGGCCTGCAGCATCCCGCCATGAACAAGGCTCCTCCCTGTTCCCGCCGGAAAGAGAACTTCTCCTTGCGGGAATCCCATTCGTAGAAAGCGCTGGCCGGGATGACGGTGCGCCTGTGGCGGATGCCCTCCCGGAACAGGGGCTTTTCCGCGGCGGACTCACACCTGGCGTTGAAGACCAGCCCTTTTCCGGAGTCCTGCTGCAGGGGAAAGCCCCACCGCAGCCAGGCGCAGCCTATACGTCCGCCTGCGGCCAGGAGGACAGGGGCTTCGGCTGCCGGGCGGACGTCCGTCTTCTGGATTCGCTGCAGCGCGGCGGCAGTCTCCCGGCTCAGCTCCCCCTGGATTTCCCTGACAAGCTTCTCGATTTCCTTTGCCGTATCATCGTCTATATAATATCGACCACACATATATTTCGCCTTTCCGGATTTTGTATTTCTGAGATTATTATACCACAATTTCGTGCGCTTTAGCGCACATGGAATCAGAAGTTGACACAGTGCCCTTCTGGGTCAACATTATACCACAATTTCGTGCGCTTTAGTGCACATGGAATCAGAAGTTGACACAGTGCGGCTGAAATTCCATATATCGTTTGCCTTTCCGGGATCCACATGATAAAATGGAGGGCATAAGGGAGGGATTCGATGAACCGTATGGAGGAAATGTGGGATTTTCCGGTGATGGAAGGGGTGGATTTTCCGAATGCGAACCGGGTGCACCCGCTGATGCAGAGGAGGGTGGAGAAGCTGATCTGCCACCTGCGGCAGGATGAGAATATCAAAAGAGCGGCGCTCTTTGGGAGCTCTCTGGAATTTCGGTGCAGCAGCTACAGCGATATCGACCTCTATCTGGAAAAGCATGAGAAAGGGAAAAAGTTAGAGCCTTTGCCTGAGGTGGGATGCGAAGTGGACATCATCACGGATCTGCCGCCGGAGTCTGCCCTGTACCGCGAGATAGACGCAAAGGGATTATTATTGTTCGAGAGGTGACGATATGTGCGATGTGAGGCTGTTTCGAAGCGCAAGGCTGGATTTCGAGACTGCGAAAAAGCTGTGGGAGACTCCCTGGGATGATGAAATGATATTGAACAACGCGGCCTATCATCTGCAGCAGGCAGTGGAGAAGGCCTTAAAGGGGGCCCTGGAGTGCGTAGGCGTCACGGTGCCGAACACCCATAAGATTACGAAGCTCCTGGCCATGACTGCCGACAATGGCGCGAACCTTGTGATAACCGACTGGATCGACGACCATTCCGAAATGCTCAGTGAATGGGAGGCAGAGACACGGTATAACATGGATTTCATGGTGGAAAAGCGAAAGCTGGGCAGGGCCATGGAGGAAATCGAACATTTTTTCCGGCAGAACGGGATTCAAAAGGAGCTGCGCCCGGAACTGCGGGATGGGGCAATGCGGGAAAAGCTCCTGCGCTGTCTGCCGGAATCCAGGCGGGGGTGCAGCGACTTTGAGCTGAACTGCTATTATATTATGTTCCGGAAGAGGATAGAGGCCTAGCCCCAATCTTCCCTACCGGAGATTCAGCACCCACCTCCCTTCTGTCTGGAAGAAGATCAGCCAGGCGCGGATGTACCTGTCTCTGATTACGAGAGTACAGTCATATTCGATGGACGGTATCCCGGCGTACCGCTTTTTGGTCTGGGCATGCACCGTGATGTCCCGGATGGTCTGTATCTGTCCTTCTTCGTCTTTCAATTTGATCATCAACGGCGTTATCTTTCCGGTGCTGGTGCACCAGCATTCGCAGGCGATTTCCCGCTGTGTGCCCCGGAGGAGGCCGGTTTCCATCTTGCCGCCCATAGCTCCGGCGTCTGCCGCTATTCCAAATGCCATTTCCATACCCCCTTCGCGCCTCGGCGCGCATATCCATCGAACTTTCTGCCATGCCGTCTGCGGCGGCACAGGCAAAGCGCAAAAGCCGCGCCCGGAGGAATGCCCGCGCTTTGCCCACATGCCTCCTCACGCCCCTACGCCCCCGCACATGTGGCTGACGGGCGTGTTCAGGAACGGGGCCCGCTTTACGCTGTCCCGCCCGAACCGCTGCCGCAGGGCATCCACCGTCCTGTCCACGGCGGCCAGCTTCTCATAGTCGATTTCGTCAAAAAGGCTCATCTGCCTGCCGCAGGCTCCGTACCTGGCCCCGCCGGTGTGCACCCCCAGATGGCGGATGGGCCTGCCGTCCCAGAGCTCCGGGAATAGCTCCCTGGCAGCATGGTAGATCTCCAGGGTCAGGTCGGTGGGGGAGACAAGGGCCCTCTGGTGGGAGAAATAGGACAGGTCCGCATACCGGATGCCCACAGAGACCACGGAGACCTTCGCCCCGTCCGCCCGCAGGCGGCTCCCCAGGGTCTCCGACAGGGCCAGCAGCACCAGGTCCGCCGTCTCCCTGTCCGTCACGTCGAAGGGCGTGGTGGTGCTGTTCCCATAGCCCTTGTTGGGGGCGGGGGACGCCAGCACCGGGGACAGGTCTATGCCGCGGGCGAATCCCCAGAGGGTCTCCCCCTGCTTCTTCAGGACAGCCTTCAGCCATGCGAGGTCGGCCGCCGCCAGGTCTCCGATGGTGGAAAGCCCCATGGAGAACAGCTTCTTCGCCGTGGCAGGGCCCACGAAGAACAGATCCGACACGGGCAGGGGCCACATCTTCTCTGGAATCTCCTGCCGGTACAGGGTGTGGACGCGGTCCGGCTTGCGGAAGTCGGAAGCCATCTTGGCCAGGAGCCTGCTGTGGGATATGCCGATGTTCACGGTGAAGCCCAGCTCCTCCCGGATCCTGTCCTTTATCAGGGCTGCGGCTTCCTCCGGAGCGCCGAACAGATGACAGGTCGTAGTCATGTCCACGAAGGCCTCGTCGATGCTGTAGGGCTCCACCGTATCCGAATACTCCCTCAGGATGTCCAGAAAGGCCGCGGAGCATTCCCGGTACAGGTCGTAGTTTGGCGGCACCAGCAGCAGGGCCGGACATTTCCGCCTGGCCTCCAGCACGGTCTCTCCGGTCCGGATGCCGTAGCTCTTCGCGGGGATGGATTTGGCCAGGATGATGCCGTGGCGTTTCGTCACGTCCCCGCCTACCGCGGAAGGGATTTCCCGCAGGTCCATGCCGCCGCCCCTGTGCGCCGTGTAGCCGCCGGCCGGCATCTGACTGTCCGTTTCCGTGAAGACGCCGTGGGTCAGACGATAAACAGCCTCCCAGGAGAGGAAGGCTGCGTTTACATCGATATGAAAAATAATATTTTCCAAACGCACGTTCACCTCCTTGATACAACATTATAGGAAACATGCGTTTGGGATGCAATAGGGGATTACTGGAAATCCTCCGTGCCGCAGCTCATATAGATTTCCGGCATCTTTTTGTTTTCCGACAGGAGCTTGTCCACAAGGGTCTCCGGATTGTTGCCGCTCTCCATAGGCCAGGGGGTGTAGCCCTAGGGGGTGGAGGCCGCGTCCGGAAAGTCCAGTTGCATGACTGGGCTTTCCGGGTGGACTCGGGACTTTCACCCTTAGAAACGGGCGTCTGTCAGGGCGATTGCCAAAGCCGGTTTGAAGCTTTGGTCTTACGCCTCCGAAAACCGCCGTCTATATTCCTCCAGTTCTGTGCGGAGCTTCTGTACTTCTATCTCTGCCTGTTCCGCCCGCTGCCGTTCTTTTTCCTTTTCCTGCAGAGCCTCTTCCTTCGCCTTCCTTTCGCGTTCCGTGTTGACGCGTTCCTCCGCAATGGCTTCATCCCGGGCATCTTCCCGTTCAAGCTCTATGCGCCTGTCAAATGTGTAATCCAGTTGTGTCACCTTCGTCACCTCCCTGCGGCGCCGTATCAGGAATTCCCGCAGCACGTCCTCCCTGATGCAACGGTCTATGGCTTTGTCGATTGCTTTCCTCAAATCCTTCTCCGGATATGCCCCCAGGTACTCCCGCACATAGCCTACAAACATCATGTATTGCTCCAAAACCGGGCATTCCGACAGCAGCTTTCTGTTCATTCCCGCATTGATGTTATATACAGTGCAGGCCAGCTCAAGCTCAGGCTCCTCCATGGGGTTTGCGTATGCGTCCGACAGCTTGAGCTGATACAGCTCCGGCTGGTCCTCCACCCCATTGTAGAACACCGCGAACCGGGGCGTCGGAATCTTCACCAGCTTCCTCCCGTATATGTTCTGCTTCTTGACCCACTGCTCCAGAATGTTCGTCACATAAATCAGCGCCCGCAGGGGCATATTGGGGCAGACGGTGGATTCATGCTCATACACGCTTAAGTTCATGTCCAGGATGAACGCCGCGTCATTGCGCACCGACAGGGAAATCCCCCGCTCCAGGCTACACACTTCCACAAGCCCCGGATCCCTGTAATCCGAATGGTTCAGCGCGTTATACACCTCCAGCGCATACCCCGGCTCCTCCATCAACATGCCGAACACATCACTTTTGTACTCCCTGTTTCCTGCCATAAAGCTCCTCCCTTTGTGTGCAGGAGGGCCGCGGACTGGGTATTACTTGCGGAAACTCCTGCCCTTATTGAATTTGAATGGATAAAATAAAAGCATGGATTTCCCTGACAGCATGAAAAACTTAATATTTGACGAGTATGCAGCCCTAACGGCCATACCGGATTTGAAATAATGCTTTGTACAAAGTCTAGCATATCCAGGGAGGAAAGGCAAGTGATTTTTTGGCTTAGGGGTTTAGGGGGCCAGGCGGGCATATCACGGATGCACCGGGGTGGAGAGCGCGTCTGTGAACAGATCGAACTCTATGCGCATCATTGGTTTGTTATAGGTGCCGCTGTCTCTTCTTCTCGACTCCGGGATACGGTTCGTTCCGAAATAAATATGCGAGCAGCCAAAATATTTGTAATCCGGGTTTATCATGGCTTCATAATGATCCGGCGAATAGCGGTAGTTGATATAGAATGTGTTGTTTATATGCTGTGAAGCATTGTTCACGCCGCAATCCACCGTATTCTCGCCTAACCGAGTCATATGGAGCAGGCCCATCAGGGCATTGGCTGTCTCCCCGTTTGCCTCATCATTCAGCCAGTCATGGGCGCCATAGCCTTCGCTGATATCGACCCAGCCCCTGTAGCAGGCGGCGGCTGCCAGCTCAGGGTCGAACTTCAGGGGTTCGACGCCGACTTCGGCGCGGTACTCGTTGACTTTCTCAAATTCTTTTGCCTGCTCGTAGGTCATTTTTACATCGAGCTGCAGCGGATAGTTTTCGCCCGATGTGGCGACGCCTTCCTGGGAAGCCTGGTTCAGCATCCAGTAGAAATAATAGCACTCATAATGGTCGCCGAAGGCAGCGCGCAGCTCCTTTTTGCAGTTCTCCTGATAGGCGGCCACGTTGAAGGTCTCGTTTCCCTGGCGGCCTTCATGGACGCCCACGGTCTGGAAGTGCTCCAGCAGAAGCTCCTCGTCATATTGGTACAAAAGCGCGAGAGCCGGGAAGGATTCCATATAGAAATCCGCATCGAACACCAGGGACCAGTCGGCTTCCTCTATGTAGGCGTCGTATAGCTCGCCGTAGTCCCACTCTACATCATAGGGGTTGTGGCCGTTATCCACATCCACCACGAAGGCGGCGCTGTTCTTGTAGAACGGCTCTTCCACCACGGCCTGGAGCTCGCCAAGCCCGGCGATGGAATCGATGTCCGGGGAAGCGGCCGGGGCTTCCGGCTCCGGGCTGGCCTCTGGCTTGGCGGAGCTGGCGGGAGCGGTCCTGCCGGGAGCAGCCTGGACGGACATGGCGGCGCAGCCTGCGAACAGGCCGGCTGCCAACAGTGCGGATACGGGATAAATAAGCATATTCTTTTTCATGACGGATACCTCCTGAAAATATTTTTAACTGTTGATTTTTAAGGTGCGTGCCCTACGTGAATCGCATAGCTCGCTGTGCCTGCTTATAAATACTGCGATATGAACCACACAATGATGATTACGATAATCCACGTTCCGCAGCCGCTGCTGCTTTTCCCGCCTGCGCTGTAATGTCGCGTCGGTTTGGACTGGCCGTAATTTCCTGATGAATAATTTGTGCTGCTGTACGATGATTGACTGCTGCCGTAGGATGGGCGGGATTCTCTTTCCAGATATTCCGGGCGGGTCTGGTAGCCGCACAGCTCACATGTGCAGTTGCATCCGCCAGCGCCGGAGGGCCGCAGCAGGCCTGTATTGCATTTGGGGCATGTTCCATACGATCTCATAATGATAGTCGTCTCCTTTCTTTTGACAGGCTTCCGCGATTCGGACTGTCATCCGTTTTCCCGGACGTGTGCCTTATGAGAATAGTATAGCAGGCCCTCATCTGCATGTTCGTAATTATTACATATACCCGCTCATCCCCTGCCGGATGCAGGGAAAAGCTGTCCCAACCAGCCACTCTGCCTTACCCCTGACAGGTGATGCCTGCCAGGGGATATTGCCATTAGGTTACACGGCTGGTCCGTACAGGAGCGCCATGATGAAGCCTCTGATGATCTGGCCCATAAAGACGCCTGCGCCGAACATCAGGAGGAACCCGATGACGCGGCCGATGGCGTACATGATTTCGTGTGCGCCTGTGTAGTGCTTGTCGGTGCCGAACTCATAGTAATATCTCTTACGCATGGTGATTCGCCTTTCTTATTTTCGTTGATGCTTTTTAGGGATTGAAGGGTGCGGAACGCGTTGTCCTGTGACACTTTGTCCTCTGTTTGTGCGGCGGTTTCTGACAGCCACATATTTGCCTTATCTCTGTCTGCCGCCGTACCCTTGTCCTTGAGATACATCCAGCCGCAGGGGATTTTCGGCTATGCCCGTGAACGCGTTCATTTGTTCACGGATTTTCCGTGCTGTTCTTCGCGGTGCCGTTCTCCCCGATGCGGTTCCTGCCCCAGTGGCTTTCCTGCGGCGTTGTCTTCCCCTTGATACGCTTGCTCCGATTGGGGCATTGGGCGTATTTCTCCGGGGAGGTATTCCTTTGGACGGTCATTGTGAAGTTCATGTCAAGGTGCGCGCCTTACAGAAAATAATATAGCAGACCGGTACACAGTCACTCCCTGTAGCCTAAATTCCTGCGATACCGATTAGACTGATATTCCATGGCGTCCATATAATTCAGCAGTTCTTTCTGAAGCGCCTTATCGTATATCTGAATGACCCGGTAAGCGTTTTCGTGCTCGTCCAAAAACCTTTCCGCCATTTCTTCCATCAGATACCATGCAAAAGGCATTCCCGCTTCCGCTGCTTTCACCTGATACCAGCCGATTCCTCCCCTTTCCAGTACAGTCAGGCGCATCACCCCTGCTTTGTCTGTTTCTGCCTGGCAGTAGATGAGTTCTCCTTCTTTCAGTACGATCAGATCTTTCACAAATCTGCCGCCTGCGTTCTCCCTGCCCGCCGGTTCAGGCGCTGCCTCTCTTTCCCTCAGCACCAGCTCCGCCATTTCTGCCAGAGCATCCACATAGAGATTGCAAAAACGGCTCTCCCCCTGACGGAAGACTTTCAGCTCCAGCATATCCAGATACTCCTGCGCAGCCTCCTCGCTTACAAACCTGCGGCAGCTTGCGCCTTCTGCACGCACCATGGCAAAGGCTTTGCGCAGATCTCTGAAAATCCGAGGATTTTCCTCTTTTTTCACCGCATAGAAATATTGCCTGGAAATGCCCTCTTTCTCTGCCGTGTTCTCTTCTTCCGGCTGCGTCTTGATTTGGAAATAGGGGCGATAAGGATAGACAGGGTATCCCAAAGGAATCATAGTCTCCATGCCGTCTGATTCCTCTTTTATATAGTCGCTGTCTGAATCCTCGAAGCAGCTCCCGTCTATGTGGGCAGTCCTGCTCCTGATGACTCCCTCCGCCTTTTCGCCGTCCAGTTCCTGCATATAGATCAGCGACCAGGCAAGAGCTTCCACCTCGTCCCAGAACCGCTGGAGAAACTGCACCGCATCCTTCCACTGCCGATCGAGAATCTGCTTTACGGACGTCCAGATGGCTTCTTTCTCCGACTCCGGCAGCGCGGCCTCAGGGTACTCCCCCTGCCGTGACGCAAAGCTCCAGGGCACTACCATATTGCGTCCGCTCAGGCCATATCGGCAGACATATTCATAGGCAATCTGAGTAGCCTTTTGCAGATCGCTTTCCGCGCCCACATTGATGCCCATCGCGCCGCCTTTTTTGGAGATATGCTCCATGTAGAGCGTCTCGGCCGCGCGTCCCGCAAAGGATATACATATCTGATCCAGAAAATCCTGGCCGATTTCATACTTCGGTTCTGCCATGGCATAACCGCCGTAATTCCCCCTGGATACGATCGTCACATACTCAAGCCTCCTGCCGAAATGGTACTGCAGCACTGCATGTCCCGCTTCGTGGAAAGCGGTAGCCATATATTTGTTCAGATCCTTTTTCTGCCACACGGCCCCGTCCGTCTCGTCATGCGCCCGGTCGAACAAAAACTTCTCGGTGACAGATTCTGCAGATCCTGTTTTATATACCGCCGCCGCGATGGATTCTTCAATGAAAGTCTTGATCTCCGCGTAGTTCCTCAGCTTTTCGTACATCATCAGATTCAGTGTCCTGGCCGCCCTTTTGGAGATTCTGTCTTTCAGGCCCTTCCTCTCTAAGAAATCAAGAAGAAATGCCTGCCGCTGCTCCAGGGTAGGATACGGGATATGGATCCTGGCGCTGAATCTCCTGATGACCGCATCGTCCAACCCTTTCAGGGAATAGTTGGTAGCCGCTACCACATAGACTCCGTCGTTATCTGTATCCAGGCCGTCCATTTCCTTCAGGAATTTCTCCAGCACGTTATCCGGTCCGCTGGTTATCCAGCCGCCTCTATGCCTGGAAATGGCGTCAAACTCATCGATGAACAGGATGCAGGGCCTTTTCCGGCGTGCCGTCCGGAACATTTCCTCCATTTTGGAAATGCCGTCTGTGCTGAGGAAATCCGATCCTACCGCGGAGATGAACGCCGCTCCTGACTCAAAGGCCATGGCTTTGGCGAACATGGTCTTGCCCATGCCCGGCGCGCCGTACATCAATATGCCGGTCATCAGCTTGGCTCCGGCGGCCCGGTATTTCTCGGGATTTTTGATATTGTCGATACAGCGCTTTACCGCCTCCCTCACCAGTTCATTGCCAAAGATATCCGTCAACCGCACCTGGGGCTTTTCCACCAGCAGATATTTTCTGTCCTGCCGCCTGGCCTCGGCGCCTTCCTCTGTCGCTGCCTCCACCCGGAGATTGACAAAGCGGATTTCCAGCTCCCCGGATTCATCCTCGTAGCTATATGCGGCATCGGCGGAGATTTT
>CAMQOJ010000025.1 GCA_947003375.1 uncultured Lachnospiraceae bacterium | reverse complement strand
GCATACCAAAAAGGGATGTTCTGAATCATCATTTTTATTTAATATAAAAGTTGGATGAACCTGTTTCATACAGTTCACTCCTTATAGCAGTTTCCACTTTCTAAGTATCATTCTTGCCAAACTTTCATTAACTTCCTTATGCCTTGGAATCTTTTCTATGTCACTGCCTCTTCTGTATATGTCATGATTCCCGCCATGTCTTTCAAAAGAAAATCCAGCATCTTCAAGTTTCTTAATCAAATCCCTTTGCTTCATTAGTGGTCCTCCTTACGCTATATTATACGCACTAATTACACAATGGTCAATGTGCCCATACAATTATTGTCATTACACGTACTCGACCGTCTTATTCAGCTTGTTCTTTTTCACATTTTTGCAATACCTCCTGCGGCCAGCCTCTGTCCATATCAGCGCTTCACTCTAAAGGAACCGTTACCCCCAGGCTCCCCACCGCATGGCCGAATCCAAAGGAGCCCTCCGGGAAGTCCAGGACAATCTGCCCTTCATTAAAGCACCAGCCGATGCTGTCTCCCGCCACGAGCTCCGGTATCTCCGCTCTCAGCACCGCATCGTCGAACTCCACCTCGGGATAGTTCTCATGGAGCTGCCCTATGACGGTCTCTACCATCGCCTCATCCATGGTCACAAACTGCGACAACTGCAGATTCTCTCCGGTTTTGGCGTTGAGGTTGTAATAGTCCCAGTAGTTGTTGGGATGGGGGCCTCCCATGTTCACGGTACGCAGGACCAGGATACTGACTACATCGCTGTCGCACCTGTATATATGGGAGCTGGTTCCCTGGCCGAACACCCCTGCAGGATCCACAAACTCCCTGTAGTCCTTGATGCTTTCCTGCAGCTCGTCCAACAGCGCCTCGTTCTGCGACTTGTACCGGGCGTTTATGGCGTCAAGCGCCGCCGACAGCCCTCCGTATGCGCTGCCGTCTCCTGCCAGGGTGAACATGGGATATTCCGCAAAGACGATTTCTTCTCCCCCATCGTCCGTCCGGGCCTCCCGCAGAATATCCACATTAATCTGGGGCGCAGCGGCAGCGCTTTCCCCGCCGCCTGTGCTGTCTGCGCTGCCGGAGCTTCCGTCTTCTGCAGGCGCAGTGTCCGATTCTGGATTATCGGCTTCCGCAGCTGTCCCCTGATTGGAATCCGAGACAGACGAAGGATTCTGATTTTCGCCTGATGCAGCCTCCCCCTGGGATGTGCCTGTCCCGGCTTCCGACTCCCCGCCAATCGCCACGGGCTCTAACCCCATGACAGTGTCTTTTGTCCCTTCCGCCTCATCTTTCCCGCCGCAGGCAGAGACAGCAAGGCACAAGGTCAGCATCATACATGACATTATTGTCAGTTTTTTAAAGGTTTTCGTTGTTTTCCTTATTTCCTTCATAGCTTACTTCGTAAATCTCCATTTTATTTCCGCTGTCCAGGCTCCCGCCCGGGCCGTCTAAGTCATCCAGCCTCCCGCAGCCCCCGTCACGGCTTCTGCCGATAGACGCCGCAGTCCAGATGCCGGTACGCCAGCTCCGTGGCCACCCTTCCCCGGGGCGTGCGGTTCAGGAAGCCATTCTTGATCAGATAGGGCTCATACACGTCCTCAATGGTCCCGGCGTCCTCCCCGATGGCTGCCGCAAGCGTGTCCAGCCCCACAGGCCCCCCGTCGAACTTCTCAATCATAGTGAGCAGCAGGTTTCGGTCGATATGGTCCAGCCCCAGCTTGTCCACGTCCATCAAATCAAGGGCCGTCCTGGCCACCTCCTCGGTGATGATGCCGTCATATTTCACCTGGGCGAAATCCCGCACCCTCTTTAAGATGCGGTTGGCAAGCCTGGGCGTGCCTCTGCTGCGGCGGGCCATCTCCAGGGCGCCCTCCGGCTCCACCTCCACCTCCAGCACCCGGGCCGAATGCAGGATGATCAGCTGCAGTTCTTCTATAGTATAGAACTCCAGGTGATGGATCATGCCGAACCGGTCCCGCAGGGGCGCTGTCAGGAGCCCCGCCCTGGTGGTGGCCCCCACCAGCGTGAATTTGGGGAGATCCAGCCGCACGGAACGGGCCGTGGAGCCCTTTCCTATCATGATGTCGATGCAATAGTCCTCCATGGCGGGATACAGCACCTCCTCCACCTGGCGGTTCAGGCGGTGTATCTCGTCCACGAACAGCAGGTCTCCCTCCTCTAAGTTGTTCAGGATTGCGGCCATCTCCCCCGGCTTCTCGATGGCAGGACCGCTGGTGACCTTTACGTGGACGCCCATCTCATTGGCGATGATGCCCGCCAGCGTGGTCTTCCCCAACCCCGGAGGCCCATAGAAGAGCACATGGTCCAGAGCGTCCCCCCGCAGCTTCGCAGCCTCGATATAAATCTTCAGAGTCTCCTTCACCTTGGATTGACCGATGTAGTCATCCAATTTCTGGGGGCGCAGGGAGCCTTCTATCTTGATGTCCTCTTCCGTTATATTCGTCTCAATCATTCTCTTGGGCATGGTTTCTGCTCTTTCTCTCAATCTGTTTACAGGCCATATCTATTTTAGCTTCTTTTGTTTTCTTATGCAAGCTTTTTTCACATACGAAAAGGCATCTGGAATACAGACCAAATGCCTTTGCCGCCATATGCAGCCCTTTACATGAAGCTGATGATCAACTCTCTGGCTTCCTTCCAGATATCCTCCGGGCATTCCTCTCTGAACTGCGCGTTCCTCGCTCTGACATCCAGCATCTTTGCCTGATCGCACAATATCACGCCTGTGGTCTGTGTCCGCCTGTCCAATTCAATATGAAATGGATGCCTTTTGTTCGTGTTCGTGATAGGACAGACAAGCGCTAATGAGCTATGATAGTTCAGGACATCATTGCTCAGAATGATTGCCGGTCTCCTCCCTCGCTGTTCATGCCCCTGTTGAGGGTCAAAATCCATGACAATGATATCGCCTTGTTTATAAGTTACCACATTTCATCCCCTACCGGATTCCCTACATCAACCTCTTGCTCGTTTTCAACATAAATCTCTTCAAGCGGTCTTTTGTAGAATGCCTCCAACCTTTCCTGTAAATTAAGATATTTCGGCTTATTGATTTTCTCAATAGTCATTTTTCCATCATATATACTGATTCCTACCGTATCATCCTCTTTTAAGTCCATCTGTGACAGCACTTCCTTTGAAAGTCTGATTCCCTGACTGTTTCCCCACTTCCGTATGATTGTTTTAGTCGCAAAATTCATCATCGTATCTTTTGTCATCTCTTTGGCTTTCATATCCATATGATCCCTGTCTCTCTCTTCGTCTGTGTACTATCTTATGTGTACATCGTTATCTCTGTGTATCAGGTTCTTTATCTTATGATATATAGGATGGAATATATCTCACATCTTAAGTATATACAAAGTATATCCGATTGTCAATATAAATATTCATCCATTCTTTCCATTTATTCCAACCGGAGGTTGAGCCCGGTCCTATCCAATCAGCCCCTTACCGAGAAGCCGCTCATATCGTAAACTATCCATGGCCTTCCGCTTCCACGCATGCCACACGGAAGCCAAAGCGCACAGACGAAGCCGCAGGCTCTCCTCCCGGGGAGCAAGGAGGCAGAAAACCGGATACCGCCCAAAGGAGCCCCGCAATGAACAGAAAAGACTTATACAAGAACCACAGACCCTGCATGGCCGCCTGTACGGTCCTGCTCCTGGTAGACACCTTCTGCATCTTCTTCATCGCCCGTTACCTTGCCGCCTTCGTAGACATCTTATCCGATTTTTCCTATCAAAGAGGAGTCCTCATTGTGGAAAAGCTCTGCGTCGTATTCGCGGTGCAGCTGGCATGTGCCTATGTCAAGGGCCGGTTATGGACGCCCTGCCGCCAGCGCAGGACAAACGACCTGGAATGCGCCCTGTACGCCAGATACCTGGAGGGGCCCCTGCGCCCGGACAGCGAGGGCAGGCTCACAGTCCTCTGCGAAAAAGATATCCCCGAATGCGTGGGCTTCTTCACGGAGAAGCTTCCGGGCCTGATCCAGGCCGGGGCGGGGCTCCTCCTCTATTCCCTTCTGCTGGCCCGGAGGGACAGCGGCCTGTGGATAGCGGGCCTGCTGACGGCATTCGGCATGATCCAGTTCCTGCCCCCGCTCATCACGGAAAAGTATCTGGTGCAGAACTATATCCGCGCAGGGCAGACGGAGGAAGATATCAACCAGGAGCTCATATCCGGCCTGTCGGGGATGCTCACCATCAAAATGCTGAACCTCCACGACTGGTTCCTGGGCCGCTACCTGCAAAGGCAGCGGGATCTGCGCAAAGTCTGCGAGCGGGCGGCAGGCACCGCCAGCGTCCAGTCCGCCCTGTACTCCGGCGCGGCCCTGGTGCAGCAGTTGGGCTTTCTGCTGTCGGGAGCTCTGCTGGCCGCAGGCGGCATCTGCTCTGTGCCCGCGCTGATAGAAGGTTACGCTTTATCATCCTCTTTTTATCAGTACATAGCTATACTGGGAAAACTCAAGGCAGACCGCGGAATCTGCCGGGCCGCGGAGGACCGGATCCTTCAGATATTCCAGGCCCCCGACAGCTCCTCCGCCCTTTATGAGAATCTGGAGATGGCCCTGCCCGCAAAGGGGATATGGCTGGTTAAAGGGGCGAACGGCTCCGGAAAGTCCACCCTCTTCTCCGTCTTAAACGGCAGCCGCGCAAGCCGGGCCCGCATCTCCCGGGACGGAGAGCCCCTTTCCCGGGAGGCGCTGCGCCGGATCGCGGCATGGTGCCCGCAGATGTACCTGCCTATCTCCGACTCTTTCCGGGAATTGCTGGAAATGATTCCAGAGGAGACCCTTGACGCTGCCTGTCTGCAGACCTGCCTGGCAGAGTTTAAAATAGACGGCGGGCTCCTCGACAGGCCGCTGAACGGGCTCTCCGGCGGCCAGCAGAAGAAAATCGCGCTGGCATTGGCCCTGTCGAAGAAAAGCGGGCTTCTGCTGCTGGACGAGCCGGAGGCCTCTCTGGATCAGGCGGGCATCGAAAGCCTGCGGAAACTGTTGACAGGGGAGCACTGTCCGGTCCTGCTGGCGACCCATACTTCGCTTTACGATGACTGCGCGGCCGGCGCCATACATGTGGAAGGAGGTCTGGTACATGTCCGGGAAAACTGAGAACCACTGGGGAATGCTGAAGGATATCTGGAAGATAATGTGGCCCGCGGCGATTCCCCTCTATCTGAGCTATTTCTACTACCGTTTCGTGGGGGTGTATACCTCCGGATTGCTGGGGCAGATCATGGATCTGCTGCTGTACCGAAACGGGAACCTGGCCGACAGCAGGCTGTTCCTGAAGCTTGCGCTGGCTTTCCTGTTCTCCCTGCTGCTGATGCCCTCCGTGGATTTCCTGACGAACATAGTCATATTCCGGAAAGGCCTGCGCTATGAAGCATCCGTGGTGGATTGCATCTTCCGAAAAGACTATGAGGCTTTCGGATCCTGCCAGTCGGCCGAATGGGCAGCCAGGGTGTCCTCGGATCCCCTGACATACAGGAACATGGCCATCCTGTCGCCTGTCAGGCTTCTGGCGGACGGCACGGTATTCCTGACGGCCCTGTACGCTTCGCTCCAAAGAGACGCCAGGCTGGCGCTCCTCCTCACAGCAGGCATATGGCTGTCCATCGCCCTCCGCTTCTTTTTCCGGAAATGGGACAACCGCTACCTGAATGCCAGGCAGGACTGGCAGAACCGGGTAAAGGCCAGGCAGGCCGCAATCGTCCGGGCCCATTCCTTCTGGCTGTCCTACGGCTGCGCCGCAAGCCTGCCCCGGCAGATGAAAAAGCGATTTGGACAGTTCCACCGGGAGACCGGAAAGCCGGAGGCATCCCTGAACGCGGCGACGGACTGCGTCCAGAGAGGGCTGGTGCTTTCGCTGTTTCTGGTATCCCTGCTCTACGGGCTGCGTCTGGTGGAAAGGGACAGCATCAGCGCCGGCGATTTCGTCACGATCTATTTCCTGATGATGCAGATGCGGACCATGGCGGAGAGCATCCTCACAAACCTGCAGGTGCTCCGGGGCTTTGGCGCCCAGCAGGAGCGGATGGCTGCGCTGCTTGGCTCCGCGGAGCCCACAGGCAGCCGGGAAATCCCGGACTGGCAACGCCTGTCCTTTGAAGGCCTGTCCTATACCTACCCAGGCACCCAGGGCGGCATGCCCCGGCGGGACTTTGGGATAAGCCCCGGCGAGACCCTGATGCTGGAAGGGGAGAACGGAAGCGGCAAGACCACTCTCCTGAAGCTCCTCGGGGGCCTGTTCCCGGAGAAGAACGGCCAGATCCGGATAGACGGGCTCCCCCTGACAGAGCTGAACCTTGCAGACTGGAGGGGTTCGATCGGCTATGTCCAGCAGTTTCCCCATCTCTTCCCCGGCACTGTCCGGGAGAACGTGCGCATCGGCAATCTGGACGCCTCCGAGGCCCGGGTGGACGCCGTTCTGGAAAAGCTCGGACTCTCCCCCCTGGCAGACCGGCTGTTGAACGGGACGGACCCCGGGCTCTCCGGCGGCGAGGTCAAGCGCGTGGAGCTGGCCCGCCTGCTGCTCCGGCTGGAAAAATGCCGCCTGCTCATGCTGGACGAACCCTTTGAGAATCTGGACGAAGAGGGGCGTAAGGCCGTATGGGAAGTCCTGAGCCTGTCCGGCAAGGCCATACTCTGCGTTTCCCATAAAGAAAAGGCTGTACAACCGGCTCCCATGTGTGATATAGTATCCCCACATAACCGGTAGCCATGCCCAGGAACCGGATGCCGCGCTCCCGGACCACGCTCCGGATTCCGCGCGCTCCGGGCCCCATATCCAAACGGCTTCGGCATGAAATCCCCGAAAACGGAGGCCCACAACATGACGATCAATGACAATATCCGTAAACTGCGCCAGCAAAAACACCTGTCACAGGAGGCGCTGGGAGAGATTCTCGGCGTCTCCGGCCAGGCTGTCTCGAAATGGGAACAGGCCATCACCTCTCCGGACATCTCGCTGCTGCCCGCCCTGGCGGGGGTCTTCGGCGTGACCATCGACAGCCTGTTCCAGGATGCCAGCGCCAGACGCTATCCCGGCTATGGCAGTGAGCGCAGCGAGCTGGTGGCTTTCTATACAGACGAGAACGGTAGGGAAAAAGATTTCCGGCTGGCGGCAGAGGCCCTGGGGGAAGTCATCCTGAACGGGAAGGCCTCCACGGAAGACTATGTGAACTATGGGCTGTTATACCATGTGCGCTCCCGCAGGGATTCCCAAATGGCCCTGCGTTATTACCGCCTTGCCATTGCAGAGGGGGACCATAGCAGCCTTTTCTGGATGTCCGCCCACCAGCAGATTACGAAGCTTCTGGATGAGCTGGGACGGCTGGAGGAGGCTGTGGAAGAACAGAAAAAATGGCGGGACGCCCAGCCGGACTGTGCCTGGGCGCGTGTGGCCTACGCCTATGCCCTTGAAAGGGCGGGACGGCTGGAGGAGGCCTGTGCAGAGGCTAAGGAGGCCCTCCGCCTGGACGCCGAGGACATAAATGTCCTGACCATGGCGGGAGACCTGTTCTCCCAGACAGGAGAATGCGAAAAAGCCCTCTCCTGCTGGGACAGGGCATATGCCAATGATTCCACTCAGATTTCCTGCCTCTTCTCCAAGGCCGAGCTGTATGCTTCCATGGGAAGGACAGAGGAAGCCATCGGGCAGTACGAAGAGATTCTGGCCTGGCTGGAGAGCCAGGGCTACAACATGGAGCTGGAAGGAGCCCACCCGCGCCGGCGCATTCAAGAGCTGCGGGGCGAGGGATGCGGTCCCCATTCCGTTCAGGAAGTATTTCCGCCCATTCAGGCAATTTGAAACATATGGCTGCATTTATGTGGTATGGTTATGTTTGTCAATCGATAGGACGGATAGGAGGTGAGCGTATGGCAAAAGAACGTTTTGTGGAGATTTATGACCAGGGCATCGTAAATGTGGCAAAGGTCATAGTGGATACGGAAACCGGCGTGAATTACCTGATGGCTTCCCATAATAAGGCGAATGGCACCGGGCTGACTGTACTGGTGGATCAGGACGGCAAGCCTATCGTCACCCCCGTCAAGTAAGGGACTGTCTGCCGCGCCACGGCAAGGGAAAACGAGCGTACAGGCAAGCGTAATCACGTCCAAAACGGCGGCTCCCGGAAATCGGAGCCGCCGTTTTTTCTGCATGGAAGATTTTCATTTTGCCGCCCACCAGATTGGAAAGGCCTTTCGTCAGAACAGCTTTCAGAACATCTTCTTCAGCGCTGCCTTCAGCACTGCCCCGGAGTCCATAGCCTCGATGCCCTCGATGGCGTTCACCGCCTTTGCGGCCTCCGCCTGGCCATAGCCCAGGGACACCAGCGCCTCCACGGCCTCCCTCTTCTGGGGGCTGTCCATCGCAGCCGCGCCCGCAGCCTGTGTTCCCTGGATTTCCATGCCGATGGCGGTGTCCTCCACCTTGATTTTGCCCTTCAGCTCCAAAATCAATCGCTCCGCCGTCTTGGCCCCGATTCCCGGCGCTTTGGTTATGGCCTTTACGTCTCCGGACAGAATGGCGAACCGCAGGGAATCCGCGTCCAGCACGGACAGGATTGCCAGTCCGCCCTTGGGTCCGATGCCGCTGACGGTAATGCATTTCCTGAAAATGTCCAGGTCGTTTTTGGACAGGAAACCGAACAACTGTATGGCATCCTCCCGCACGCTGGTATAGGTGTACAGCTTCACTGTCTCCCCGATGCCCGGAAGCCTGGCTGCCGTGTCAGCGGAAATCCTTATATTGTATCCCATACCGCCCACATCCACTACAGCATTGTCTTCCGATATGTCTTCAACGATTCCTTTTACATATGCTATCATGTCTCTCTCCTTATGCCACTCCGGGATTGCGCCTCAGCACTTTCTTGTACACTATCAGGAAGCACACCAGATGCACCGCGAAGGTCAGGCCCCAGCTGATAGGATAGGAATAATACAGGCACTCCAGCGTATGGTAGCTGCGGAAGACGGAGTATATCCACACCACCCGGAACAGGCATGCCCCGGTCAGGGATACCAGCATGGGCATGATGGCATAGCCCATGCCGCGCAGCGCTCCCACAGCCACATCCATCAGGCCGCAGAGGAAATAAGGCACGCAGATGATTCTCATCCGCAGGATGCCGTACTCGATTACAGCAGGGTCTACGGTGTAGAGCTTTAACAGCGTACCGCCGAGCAGATATGCCACATTTCCCATGACCAGGCCCACCGCCACCACCAGCAGCTCGCATATCAGCAGGATCCTGCCGATTCTTTTGTATTTCTTGGCTCCGTAGTTCTGGCCGCAGAAGCTGATGGCAGCCTGGTAGAAGGCGTTCATGGCCGTGTAGACAAAGCCCTCGATGTTGCTGGCCGCCGTGTTCCCCGCCATGGCGGTGGAGCCGAAGCTGTTCACGGAGGACTGTATCAGCACATTGGAGATGGAGAACAGCGCTCCCTGCATGCCTGCCGGAACGCCAATCTGGATCATCCTGAGCAGCTTGTCCGGCGCAATCTTCATCCCTTTCAGCTCCAGGCGGTAGGGGCTGTCCGTGAAGATGAGGCATCTGACCACCAGCGCGGCGGAGATGGCCTGGGAGGCCACCGTAGCCGTGGCCACGCCAGCCACGCCCATGTGGAAGACGATTACGAATACCAGGTTCAGAACCACGTTCACCACGCCTGCAATCAGCAGGTAGTAGAGAGGCCTTTTGGTATCTCCCACTGCCCGCAGTACAGCGCTGCCGAAATTATACACCATCATGAACGGCATTCCGGCAAAGTAGATGCGCATATAGAGAACCGAATGGGAAATCACGTCATCCGGCGTGCCCATCCAGCCCAGGGCCGGCCTGGCCAGGAAAAAGCCAAGGAATATCAGGATGATTCCTCCCGCCAGAGCGGTGGCGATGGCAGTCTGTACCATCTCCTTCAGCTGGATGTCCTGCTTTGCGCCATAATAGCGGGCCACCAGCACATTCGCGCCCACCGAAAGCCCGATGAAGATGTTCACCAGGAGGTTCGTCAGCGATCCGGTGGAGCCCACCGCCGCCAGGGCCTGGTTTCCCGCGAAACGCCCTACCACCACGATATCCGCCGCGTTGAAGAGGAGCTGCAGGATGCCCGACAGCATCAGCGGTACGTAGAATATCATGATTTTGCCCAGCAGCGGGCCATTGCACATATCGATTTCGTATTTTTTGGAAGAAGCCTTTTCCATAATCCTTTTCCAATCCCTTTCACATGTGAACTATCTCGCTCCTCCGGGAGCGTTTTCCCTCCGTAAACATTGTCCCGAAGGGCCATTTGTTCCACAGCGTCTCCATCCTTCCTCAGGAGGTTTTGCCTCCTATGAGGAAACAGAGCCTCGCAGTCTGTGGACTGTAGTCTGCAAGGCTCTGTCGTACATATTTTCTATTTGTTTCGGTCTGAATCCTACGATTGGCTGTTGATGTAGTTGATCAGCCCCTCAGAGGAGATGATCCGCTGCATGAATTCCGGAAAGGCCTGACCCTGGAAGCTGGTGCCCTTGGTCACATTGGTGATGACGCCGGAGTCGAAGTCCACCTCCACCTCATCCCCTGCCCCGATCCCTCTGGCAGCCTCCGGGCACTCGATGATGGGCAGCCCGATGTTGATGGCATTGCGATAGAAGATCCTGGCGAAGGTCTCCGCGATGACACAGCTTACCCCCGCGGCCTTGATGGCGATGGGCGCATGCTCCCTGGAGGATCCGCAGCCGAAGTTCTTCTCCGCCACGATGATGTCCCCCTTCTTCACCCTCTTGATGAAATCTCCGTCGATGTCCTCCATGCAGTGGGCCGCAAGCTCCGCAGGGTCTGAGCTGTTCAGGTATCTGGCCGGGATGATGACATCCGTGTCTACATTGTCTCCGTATTTAAATACACTTCCTTTTGCGTTCATATTCCTCCTCCGCGCCCGGCTGAAGCAGCGTTTCCGCAAAGAGCAGCGGCATCTTCCGGGGCGCTCCTTTTTACTCAATCCTTCTTATAAAAAACTGTTCCCAAATAATATTACTTACTGTCTCTTCTCCGTATCTATTCCGGATACCGGAAATGAGACATTCTATCCGAACTCTTTCCATAAAATTCCGGCTTGCTTCTGTCCCTGTCGGTTTCGGGATGTCCTATGCCTCCTCCGGCGCGGAAATCACGCCTGCAACCGCGCTCTCCGCCGCCACCGCAGGGCTGGCCAGATAGATTTCGGAGGACACATGGCCCATGCGGCCCACGAAATTGCGGTTGGTGGTGGACACACATCTCTCCCCCTCGGCCAGGATGCCCATGTAGCCGCCCAGGCAGGGGCCGCAGGTGGGGGTGCTGACGACAGCTCCGGCTTCAATAAAGGTCTTCAACAGACCCTCCTCCATGGCCTGCATATAGATGGCCTGGGTGGCGGGAATCACGATGCAGCGCATGCCCTTGGCCACATGCCTGCCCTTCAGCACCTCCGCCGCAGTGCGCAGGTCATCCAGACGGCCATTGGTGCAGGAACCGATCACCACCTGGTCGATGGCGATGGGCTCCATCTGCCGGATCTCGTCAATGGTATGGGTATTCTCCGGCAGATGGGGGAATGCCACCGTGGGGCGCAGCGCGCTCAGGTCAATGGTATATTCCGCATCATAGACGGCATCTTCGTCCGCCTGATAAATCTTGTACGGTTTGTCGGAATGCTCTTTGATATAGGCCTCCGCCAGGGCGTCCACGGGGAAGATTCCGTTCTTTCCCCCTGCCTCGATGGCCATGTTGGCAATGGTGAAGCGGTCGTCCATGGACAGGCTGGCGATGCCGTCCCCCACGAACTCCATGGATTTATACAATGCGCCGTCCACGCCGATCATGCCGATGATATGTAAGATCACGTCCTTGCCGCTGACCCACTTGGCGGGCTTGCCGGTGAGGACGAAGCGGATGGCCCCGGGCACCTTGAACCAGGCCTTGCCGGTAGCCATTCCGGCTGCCATGTCCGTGCTGCCTACGCCTGTGGAAAAAGCGCCCAGAGCGCCATAGGTACAGGTATGGGAATCCGCGCCGATGATCACGTCTCCCGCCACGGTAAGCCCTTTCTCCGGCAGCAGGGCATGCTCGATGCCCATCTCTCCCACCTCGAAATAGTTGGTGATATCGTTCTTTCTGGCGAACTCCCGGACGCACTTGCAGTGCTCCGCGGACTTGATGTCCTTGTTGGGCACGAAATGATCCGGCACCAGAGCAATCTTGTCCTTGTCGAAGACGCCCTTCGCCTTGAACTTGTCCATCTCCTTGATCGCCACAGGGCTGGTGATGTCATTGCCCAGCACCAGGTTCAGATTCGCCTCGATCAGCTGGCCGGCTTCCACCTTTTCCAGTCCGGCAGCGGCCGCCAGGATTTTTTGCGTCATTGTCATTCCCATATCCATAACCATCCTTTCCTAAAGTCCGCAGCCCCGCAGACCGGACCTGCAAGGTATGTCCCCATTGGCTTTCGCTCGTGAGTCGGGCTGCTTGGCAGATTTTAGTGATTGTCAGAATAAATCATAGCATATATGCGGACATTATTCAAACATAAAATGCAGGCATCTCCGGTAACTTTTGAAACATATTTAAAACAGGGCTTTTCTGTCTCTCCGAAATATGGTACAATGTTGAAGCCAAAAAGGACAACCGCTTTTCCCGCCGGGCAGAAAGCGCGGTCTGTCCATGAAACCAGAAGGACAAAAGACATGAAGAAAGACATGATAAACAAAACCGCATTAAGACAATCCGCCATCCTGTTTGCCGCCGCCCTGATATGGGGCTTTACTTTTGTGGCCCAGAGCGTGGGAATGGACTATGTAGGCCCCTTTACCTTCATCGCCGCCCGCAACATCGTCGCCCTGTTGGTGCTGCTGCCCATGGCGGCGGTCTTAGACAGGCGCGGCAAAAGGCCGCAGGAGCCCGCAGACCGGAGGAAGAATCATAGACTCCTGCTTATCGGGGGCATCTGCTGCGGCATCTGCCTGTTCGGCGGAAGCACCCTGCAGCAGTTCGGCGTGAGGGAGACCACCGTGGGCAAGGCGGGCTTCATCAGCGCGCTGTACATGGTGATCGTGCCCCTGTTCGGGATTTTCCTGGGCAAGAAAATCGGCCTGCGCATCTGGACTGCCGTGGCGCTGGCCGCTCTTGGCATGTATCTGCTCTGCATGACGAAGGGGGACTTCCGTCTGCAGACAGGCGATATCTATCTCTTCGCCTGTGCGGTCGTCTTCTCCATCCAGATTCTGTCGGTGGACCATTTCTCGCCCCTGGTGGACGGCGTGAAGCTCTCCTGCGTCCAGACCCTGACCAACGCCGTCCTGGGCGCCATCTGTATGCTTCTGTTCGAGCGCCCGGATTTCGGCAGCATCCTTGCGGCCTGGATGCCCATCGTATACGCCGGTGCCCTCTCCAGCGGCCTGGGCTATACCTTCCAGATCATCGGACAGAAGGATCTGAATCCCGCGGTGGCCTCCCTGATCATGAGCCTGGAATCCGTCATCTCCGCCCTCGCCGGATGGCTGCTCCTGAGCCAGACCCTGAGCGCCAGGGAGCTGGCGGGCTGCGCCCTGACCTTCCTGGCCATCATCCTGGTCCAGCTGCCGGGGCGGGGAAGAAAAGGCGCAGCCGCGGAAAAAAGCGCCTCCTGAGAGGACGCTTCCTGCCTGTAGCTTGCTTCAATCAGAGCTTTACCGCGCAGAGCGAGGTTAGAGCTAATACCAAAGTGTCCAAAAAACACTTTTAACTCTGCCGCGGGGAAGTTTATTCCCGCGAGCAATGAGTCAAGTGGGCATGCTTGCATGCACATTTGACGAATGCCGCGAGGGTCAAATACCCCGCTGCTCTGCAGCGCTGCAAGATTGATACCCCGTTGCTTGCAGCGGGGTATTTGATTCCAGCCTCAGACCGTGACCATGGCCCCGTTCCTCTTCCTGGATTCCTCCGCCCGGAACACCAGCCTGTGCCCGGTCATGGAATCGTCCAGCGTGGTGCAGCAGGGGGAAGGCTCCTCGCCCCGCAGCAGCGTGACGAAATCATGGATGATGGCCTGGTCCCCGCCTCCGTGGGCGTTCCCGTTCTGGTCTCTGGACACATCCACCACCTCCGTGATCCTGCCGCCTGGAGCATCCGGCGCGATGCGGTGCACCTTGAACTGCTCTTCCTCGAAGATTCCGTAGATTTCTCCCCTGGTCCCCGTGATATGGATATGCCTGCCCGACGCGGAGGAACCGCCGTTCATGGAGAATGTCCCCGTGGCCCCGTCCGCGAAGCATACCAGCATGGACTGATGGTCCACGATCTGCAGGTTACAGCGGTACGCGCAGCGGCTGAAGGGATTCTCCGGGTCGCTGAGGACAGCCACCTTTTCCTCCTCGGAAATCTCTTCGTACCCGATATCGTGCCAGATATTGCCTGTCCAGCGCTGGGGGTGCTCGATATACAGGCACCTGGCCGAGTAAGGGCATGTCCGTTCCACGGGACAGTCCACCAGACAGTAGTTCCCCGCGCCCTCAGGAGCCATCTCAGGCTTGAACTGGAACACATTTCCCACGCTGGACACGCTGACGGGATCGTTCCCCCGCATGAGCCAGGTCATGATGTCGATATCGTGGCAGGACTTGGACAGCAGCATGCCGGAGCCGCATATCTCGGGGGAGGCGTACTTTCCCCTCACATAGGACACAGACTCATGGAAATAGCTCACCTGCTCCGCCATCCGGATGTCCACCACCCTGCCGATTTCCCCTGCCGTGAGGATTTCCTTGATTTTCCGGTAAAAGGGGGCGTACCGCAGCACATGGCAGACCATGATATGCCGGTCCGTCACATGCTCGCAGGTCAACAGCCGCTCGGCCTCATGCATGTTCACCGCGAAGGGCTTTTCCAGCAGGATGTCATACCCGTGCCGCAGCAGGGGCAGGGACGTGGGCACATGCTGCTGGTCCATGGTTCCGTTGATGACGCCGTCCGCGAACTTCGGCACCGCCGCCAGCTCCTCCACGGAGGAGAAGCAATGCTCCTGCGGTATCCCGAAGGTCTTCCGGGCCGTCTGCACCCGTTCCGGGTTCACGTCCACCACCCCCACGATCTGGAACCGATCCGGATGCTCCAGCGCCTCACGGGCATAAATCATGGATCTGACCCCCATGCCTACGATAATAATACGAATTGGTCTCGAACTCATTTCTCCTTGCCATTCCTCCCGTACAGAATTCTTTTGTTGCCTATCCATCATAAACCATTCCCCGGGATTTTTCCACAACAATTTTCTCTGTCCGGCAACAAATCCTATCCGCCAATCCGATTCCTCACTGGTACCGCTTCGCCTGGTCGTGCCACATCCTGCGTACTCCCCGCCCTTGGCCAGCAGCGCTTCGCCGTATCCCCACACCTCCTGTTCTCCTCTATGGCAGTGTCCATACTCAGCGCTCCGCGCAGCAGCCGTCTATCCTGTCGAAGAGCCGGGCGCATTCCAGCGTATCCTTCCAGGGAACCACCGGGCTCTCCAGAAGCCCCTGCCCGATGCAGCGGATCGTCTCCTCCAGCTCATAGGTGAAACCGTTCTCCGTCTCTTTGTCTACGAAATGCTCCACCAATGTCCCATCCTGGTCATACAGGAAGCATTCCGAGGAAAAGTGGGGATTGGGCCATAAAATCTTTCCCTTCCTGCCGTACAGCGCCATCCCGGAATCCATGTTCGCCACGAAGCTGGTAGCCAGATCCGCCAGGGTGTGCTGGAATTCGATGGATATGTGGTTATTGATATCCACGCCCGTGTCGCCTCGGACCGCGGAGACCTCCATTTTCCGGATTTCCTGCTCCAGGACATATGTGGTGATTTCATAGGCGTAGACCGTGATGTCCCTGGCCGCTCCGCCGCCAAGCTCCGGATTGAAATAGCGGTTGTCCGCTCCCTCCGGCGCAATGAATCCGATGGAAAGCTGGGAAATCTCCGGAATTCCGATTCTGTCCTGGGCCAGCCACAGCTTTACCCTCTTCGTGGTGGGCAGGAAGCGGCTCCACATGGCCTCCATGACGAAGACGCCCCGTTCCCTCGCCTGGGCAAAGAGGCTCTCCGCCTCCGCGCTGTTCTGGAACATGGCCTTCTCGCAGAGCACGGGGACGCCCCGCTCCACGCACATCATGGCCAGGCGGTAATGGTCGTTGGCCGTCACGGCAATGTAGGCGCAGTCCGGCTTTTCCCTGTCCAGAAGCTCCTCATAGCTGCCGTAGGCCTTTGGGATGCCGTTCTTTCCGGCGAAAACTTTCGCCCGCTCCAGGCTCTTGCTGGCCACGGCGCAGACCTGGCAGTCCTTCACCAAGGATGCGGCCAGACAGAATTTCGCCGCTATCTTGGCGGCTCCCAGTATGGCATATCGAAATGTACTCATTCTGCTCCCTTCCGTCCGCCTCTGGCGGATATTACGGAAACCGGCTCTGCTTTAGAGCCGGTTTCCCACCTGAGTCCTATGCGGATTTACTGTTTCATCCTTCCACTGTAGAGAGAATCAGGCTCATCTTGCCCTTCATCTCTACCTTCCCGTAGCCGTTTGGAATGATGAAATGGTCTCCGATGCGCACTTCCACTCCGTCCACGCATCCCTCGCCCTCCAGGACGGATGCCGCCAGGAAGGGATAGCTCTGCTCAAATGACGCCTTGCCGTCTATATCCGCCTTGAAAACTGTATATTTCTCGCAGGCGTAAATGCGGTTCAGCTCATTCTTCTCCAATGCGCTGATGGATTTCACGCTCTCCTGGGCGCTCTTGGCCGGAACCGTGATCACGTCCAGGCTCTTGTCGATATGGAGCTCGCGGCTCTTGCCGTTCTGGAGACGGCCGTAGTCATAGAGCCTGTAGGTGATGGCGCTGTTCTGCTGGGTCTCCAGTATCAGGGTGTGGGCCTTGATGGCGTGCACCGTGCCGGGGTCAATCTGGAGGAAGTCCCCTTTGTGGATGGGAATCTCCCGGATCAGCTCCGTCCATTTCCCTTCCCGCACCATTTCCTCCAGCTCTTCCTTCGTCCCGGCATTGTGGCCGATGACGATGGTAGCGTCATCCTTGCAGTCACAGATGAACCAGCACTCCGTCTTGCCCAGACTGCCGTTCTCGTGGACCTGCGCGTAGGCATCGTCCGGATGCACCTGGATGCTCAGGTCGTCCTGGGCATCGATGATCTTCGTCAGCAGGGGATACCTGTCATAGGGCAGGTTCCCGAAAAGCTCCGGATGCTCCGCCCAGAGCCAGGACAGCGTCTTCCCCTCATATGACCCGCTGCGGACAGTCCCGTCCCCCTCCGGGTGGGCGGAGATTCCCCAGCACTCTCCCAGGTCATCTCCCTCCACCGGATAGCCGAACATCTCACGCAGCTTTGAGCCGCCCCAGATATTATGGGTACACACAGGATTCAATAACAGCAGCTCCCGCACCTGATTCTTTTCTGTCATCTCATTTTCTCCTAAATTAAAATATTTTGATTTTTGCCAAGCGTCAGGAGCTTACCCCAGTGCATCCAGCCCCAGCTTAATCGCGCCCATGATTCCGGGATCCTCCCCCAGCGCAGGCGGCACGATGTACTGGTCGATGTGCTCCGTGATCATCTCATGGGCCACATAGCCGTTCAGCAGGTTCAGCACTTCCTTCCTGACCATGCCGAAGAGCTTCTCCTGGTGCATGACGCCGCCCCAGAGGATGATCTTCTGCGGGGAGTACGAAAATATGTAGTCCGTGATGGCCTGGGCGATGTAATAGGCCTCCATCTCCCATACCTCGTCCCTGTCCGCCAGCTCCGCAGCCTTTTTGCCCCAGCGGGCCTCGATGGACGGCCCTGCGGCCAGCCCCTCCA
>CAMQOJ010000024.1 GCA_947003375.1 uncultured Lachnospiraceae bacterium | reverse complement strand
GTGCAGTATTCCCTGGCGTTCTCCTTGTACACGGGGAAATGGTCGTTGGCCACCGGATTCACCGTGTGCAGCACCCCGGGAATCCGCACGGGCTCTGATGCCCTGCCGTTGTCCACATAGATATACCGATGGTAGTCCTCCACGCACAGCCGGAACACCCACACATACCCCCCGGCATACCTCGCGGCCAGCCGATAGTCCCGCAGGAGGCTCTGCACTGTATACCGTGTATGTTTGATTGTAAATTCGCACTGATTGTCTACAGGATAGACCGTGAGCCTGCCGTCACAGGGGCTCACCAGAGCCTCCGGGCAGGGGTCTAACCTCCGCGCCCCCGGGGCCAGCCTCCTGGTAAAGAACTCATTGTAGGAGGCATATGCCTGCTTCCGGTAATCCGCCATGTCGATGGAATGGCTGCGGATGAACCGGGGAATCAGCCCCCTTGAGAGCCCGGAATCCAAAAAGGCCCCTGCCAGTCTCGAGACCGCCGGGGACACCAGGAGCTTCACCAGCGCCCTGCCGGGCACATGGCCATAGAGCCCCTCCAGAAGGGCATCCTGCAGGGAGCCCGCCTCCACGATCGTACCTTTCCTGTCCACTACCACCGAACCCATAAACGCTCCTTTCCCTGCGCCCGCAGCCCCTTCCAGGCCCCTATGCCTGCCGTAACCTCATATGTGCCCCTTCAGCAGATTCCTCCAGCTATGCCATGCGAAGAGGATCACCACCACCGCCAGCGCCACCGCCGCCACAATCAGCAGCACCTGCTTCACGTTAGGCTTCCGGAGCCGGAAATTCAAAATGAACAGAAACCCCACCAGCGCCACCACGATATGCAGCACTGCGATGAAAGCCCCGTGGGTGGGGAACAGGGGGGATACCACGAACAGGAGCGGCAGCGCGATCGCCATGGAAGTGATGGGCAGCCCCTGATAATACTTACGCGCCCCCCCTTCTTCCCTCTGGCGCTTGGCCTCCATCACATTGAAATACCCCAGCCGTATCAGCCCTGCCAGCCCGTACAGTGCCAAAATCGCCATCCCATAGATGCGGTCCATCCCCAGCCTGTAGCAGATCACGATGGGCAGCACCCCGAAGCAGACGATATCGCACAGAGAATCTATCTGGATTCCGAAGCTCTCCTCGTCCTCCGTCCGGTTCTTCTTGGTCCTGGCAATCTTCCCGTCGAACATGTCGCAGAACCCGGAAAAGGCCAGGAAGAAAATCGCCCACTGCAGCTGCCTGGAGCTGGCGCAGAAAATCCCCGCCACCGCGGATATGAAGCTGATATATGTCAGTATCACCGTATAATCATAAAATCCTATCACAGGAAACCCTCCTCACATTTCTCCCCGACTCCCGAAATATCCTCCTGTAATCCATACGCTCAGGCCCGCCCGACGGCATGGCCCCCAAGGTAAAAATAGTACAAAGTATATATCGGCAGAATCTGTCCAATCTATTAGCTTTTGCCGCCGGAATCCTCAAGTCTGCCGCTCCCGCCGGAACATGTAGTACAACTGGGCCACGATGGTGAAGACCGCACTGACCAGAAGCTCCCCGTAATACCCCATCCCCCTGGACAGGACCATGGCCGGCAGCAGCACCGTTCCGAACACCGGCGCGAAGATGGTCATGAACAGCGCCTCGCTGATCCCCATGCCTCCCGGAAGGGGCAGCATATCCACGGAGACGGATATCACCGCCTGCAGTAACACCACATCCCACAGGGGCGTGCCGGACATCCCGAAAGCCTGGTACACTGTCCATGTCACGAAGAACAGGGCCATCCGCTGCACAAAGGTGATCAGGATCACCCGGAAGATCAGGCCCACGTTCCGCTTCAGGTACAGCGCCGTCTCCCCGTACACCTCCATGGATTTCCCCAGTTTCCTGCCCCGCTCTTCCTTATGCCTCACGAACCGCAGCCGCTCCAGCAAAGCCAGGCCTTTGCACAGGAAGAACTCCGTCAGGGACGGGCAGAACACCAGCAGCGTCATGAAGGCCACGCAGAACACGTTCAGCGACAGCCCCAGGTAGAATACCGGGAGGATCTCCTCCAGATAGCGGTGCATGAAGCCCCGGCCGAAGCACACCACGCCAGCCCCGATCACCACCAGCACCAGCTTGTAGGTGATGGTCACCACCATCAGTATCACCGCAGCCACCGGGATGGGTATCTTCTCCTTTTTCATGAAATAGACCTGGGCGGGCTGGCCGCCGCTGGCAGAGGGCGTGATGCAACTGAAAAAGAACCCCGCCGAGGAGAACAGGAAACAGATCCGCTTCCTCAGTCGGATGCCGAAGGAGGCCAGCATATGCCAGAGGATGATGGACTCTCCCCAGATGAAGACCAGTACCAGCGCCAGTCCGGGAATCAGCCAGCGCATGTCCGCTTCCCGGATGGCACCCGTCATGGCTTCCAGATCCTCCCCGTGGAAGACGCCGTAGATGGTGAGCCCGAAGACCGCGGCCAGAAAAAGGGTATTCCATATTATTTTTTTCACCGGAATGCTTTTTTTCACTGGAATACCTTTTTTCCATGCCCCCACGTATCTCTTCCTCCCAGATGAAGCGCTCTGTTGATTCTGTTCAAGATCCTCTCATAAGTCCCCCATATCCTTTGTCTCTTCCCGATGAAGAGGCAGATCTCCGCCAGGAGGACGCCGCCTATCACATCCGGTATCACATGCTGCTTGGTGGTCAGCGTGGAGATGCAGACCAGGAGCGCCATCAGGCAGGACAGCCCTCTATACCATTTCGGAATGCTCTCCTTCCCCCGCAGCCCGATGTAGCAGAACCAGCTCACCAGACAATGGATGGACGGGAACAGATTGTCCGCCGCGTCCGTGGCGTACAGGCCGATCATCACCTGGTTCCAGAAACCCTCCGGCGCCACCGCGGGCCTGGTGTTGGTGGTAGGGTAGAACAGGTAGAAGGCCAGGCACACGGCCCTGGACAGGAAGTCCGCCGCGAAGAACTGACACACATGTCGTTTCTCCTGTCTGGCGATCAGGATGTAGTTCACGATCCAGAACAGGTAGCACCCCAGGTAGATTGCCGCCGTCCAGGGCACAAAGGGTATCAGACCGTCCAGCTCTCCCTCGATGTCATGATGGAACCAATCGCTGGTGAACACTCTGGACCCGAAGTACACCGTCATGTTCCAGGCCACAGCCACGATCAGCGGAATCCGTCCATATGACGGAATCAGGGAATTCAACATTTTTCGCACCTTTAGTACCCCCGTTCTCACTTTCCTATTAAGTCCATATAAGAATATATCAAAATTCTGATTCCGGCTCAATACGTTTTCCTATATCTTTAACAAATCTTTAGAGAATATTAAGCGGGGGGATTTTGCCAGAAAATACGCGGATGTGCCAGCGCCGGAAAGGCTCTCCGGACGCTGGCACATAGACTTCTTCCTGATTCATCGGACGCATTTCAATCTGTTTCTTTTACTACACTCGCTTCGGCGCCTCAACCCTGGGCATCTCCGCCATCCGCAGGGTGGTGCAGCCGTATGGGTAGAGGCGCTTCTTCACCGGCGCCCCCAAGGGCTCCACGGATTCCGGCCGCTCTCTGCACATCCCGTCCTCCTTCTTCCAGTCCAGGGGCACCATCTCCGTCTCCAGCATCACGGGGGGCTTCTCCCGGTCGAAGGGCATCCCGGGCATCTCGGCCTGCACCTCCCGCACAGGCCCCGCCCCGAAGCCGTAAGCCCAGTCCGACTTTGGCCTGACGGCGTAGTCGCAGTAGGGGAACTTCCGCTCCACCCCGTCCCTCTCATACTCTATCCGCTCGTGCTCCGCCTCTATGGGCATGGCATAGAACAGAGGCCCCCTGCGCAGGGCCCACATGCCGCTGGGACGCTCCGCGAACTCCTCCTGGAACCGAAGCTCGACTACAACCATATCTTCCTTTTCCCAGCATCTCTTTATCATATAGAAGCTGCCGGGCACGGCGTCCCGCTTCTCCTGCCCCACCCGGATCTGTGCCGCCCGGGCGAACCCCGGTATCCGCACGGAGAGCTCGAATTCCAGAGGCTCCTCCGGCATGACTCGGATCCGTAAGCTGTCCCGGAAGGGATACTCTGTATCCACCGTCAGGCACACCTCCCTGCCGGCCACCCGGGTCTGTACCCTGACGGGGGCAAGGACCGTCACCGCCAGCCCTTTTTCCGTCCGCATCACCGTGGAGAGGGCGAATTTGGGCCAGCCCTGGCCGAAGTTGGCGGTGCAGCACCCGAAATGGGGCTCCAGGCCGAAGGTATGGGCCTCCTCATTGTTGGAATTGAAGGGCATCTTCCCCTGGGGCATCCTGGTGCACTCCACCTGGTTCGTCATCTGCACATACTGATGGCTCCACATGTCCGCGCTCACCGTGGCCGCCAGGCCGTTGAAGGCCGTCTGCTCCAGAAGGTCCCCCCAGAAGGGGTTCCCGCCGATGGACAGCAGCTCCTCGTAGGAGTACATGGCCTCCACCACGCCGCAGCACTCGCTGCCCTGCAGGGGGCTGGTGCCGGAGAGGCATTCGTCCCCTGTGAAATGCCCAATGGCCATGCCGTGCCTCTTCTGCAGCTTTTCGTAGAAATCCAGGGCGAAAGCGTCCGGGTCCTCCCCGGTGAGCAGGCTCATCTCCGCCCTTGACTTCAGGGCCATGGCCACGTTCACCACATGGTTCAGATAAGTCCAGTAGCGCTTCGCGCCGGGCCTGTCGAAGGAGAGCCTGGCGTACAGCCTCTCATAGTCGATGCCGCAGCCCTCCAGCACATAGGCCAGCTCATCCATCCAGGGCTCGGGCCGCCTCTCCCGGAGCCAGAGCAGGGGAATCAGGCACTCGAACCACCTGGCCGCGCCCCAGCCGAAGAGGGTCCTGGCGCTGATATGGTTCAGCAGCTGCTTCAGCGCCCTGTAGACCGCCTCTTCGACGGAATGCCCTCCTTCCTCCCCGCTGCACTCCTGGTACACCACCAGCACCTTGCAGATCAGGAATGCCGCCCACACATCGTAATGCTCCCGCTCCTCCATGCCGCAGGGGCAGATCCAGCCGTCCTCCTGCTGCCCGGAGAGGATCGCGTCTATGTAGCGCTTCGCCCGTTTCTGCAGCCCCCGGTCCTCCAAAAGCCACGCCAGGGGGATGAAGCCGTCCAGCCAGTAGGGCACCCGCTCCCAGCCCTCCCTGTCGCCGCCGATCCACCTGCTGTCCCGCACATCCGGCCAAATCAGGTCCAGATGCCCTGCCAGCCCCTGGGCCTGGAGCTCCAGCTGCCGCCTCAGCCACCCTTCCGGTTTGATGTCCGCGGGCTTGAGATACGCGAACTTCCTTGGAGCGCCTTTCTTCCGTTCGTTTCGTTTTGCCGTATTATGTTCCATGGCTGCCTCCTCTGTCTGAACGCGGCGTTCCTGCTCACGGACTCCCGCCTGGGGGCTCCCTGCTTCGTTCCGGTTCAGCTTCTTTCAGTCTTAGCCCACAGTATAGCATGTAGCATCGCTTTTTGCCAGCCCTTTCCTGATCTTCGCCCCTCCTTTTCGCCCAAATCATCCTGGTGAATATCTCAATGTAATCTCACCCAGAATCCCATAATCGTCCCAATCCTGTATGTCCTCCGGCCGGCGCACGCCCCTGAGCCCCTGGGCCCGGGCATTGGCCAGGACGGCGTTCAGCAGGGTGGAGGACACCCGGATCTCAATGGCGTTCTCTCCCGGCTTCAGGTACTCTGCCACAGGGACCCTGCAGCACATGGGATTCACGGGAACCTCCCTGCCGTTCAGATACAGGCTGTAGCTGTCATGGACCGGCGGCATCTTAAGCACCGCTCCCCCGCAGGAATCCTCCATCCAAAAGGACGTCCGGTAGGTCCCGATGCCAGACATCTCCTCCATTCCCGGAATCTGCCGCCAGGACTTTAACGCGTCGAGGGCTATAGGCTCCAGCTTCCTCACGGCGTTCTCCACAGGCAGCGCTCCGGGCAGCCAGGCCTCCGGCTCCAGGGTCCAGCCTGTGAGGACCAGCTCCTTCCCCGGCTCTCCCTCCGCCAAAGCGGCCCCACATACGCTCTCGGGTATTTCTTCCTCCGTCATGGCGATCAGACAGGTGTCATTCTCCTGTAAGGAGACCTGAACCGCCAGATAGTCCCCCTCCCTCCGGAAATCGGCGATCCGCTCTGTCATCCCGCTCCAGGGATCGAGTCGGTAAGGCGTTCCTGTCCCTTTTAGCCGCACCTCCCGGACAGTGACCCTGCGCTCATCGATCTCTCTGTAGTTCCGGGCATGGCCCACATTGCAGATGAGATAAAAATGATTGCGATCCGCCTGGCGGTGCACCCCCAGAAGCTGTCCGTCTCCGCCCAGACAAGTGTCGGGAAGGATATGGAGCTCCTTTAACACAGCCAGGATATCTTCCCTCTCCCGGATAAAGCGCACGTTTCTCTCCTTATCCAGAGCCTCCATCAGGGCTGTCATATCATGGGAATGCTTTGCCTCCATGGAAGAAGCGCATTCCACACTCCGACAGGAAGCCGGTGAAGACGGAATCCGGCCGATGAAGATCACAGGCAGGCCCTTTCTGGCGAACTCCAGGGTCTTCTCCGCCACTTCTGCGGGCAGGCTCTCCTGATTATCAAAAATCAATGCCCGGTAGCCGGGGCCGTCCTTGGCCAGACGCCCGTCCTCCACCCTGGCATTTTCAAGCCGGAAATGCGCCGGGCAGAGGAATTCATAGGTATATCCCGCCTCCTCCAGCACAGGGCTGTCAAAAATCCGCACCGCCCCCACAAAATCGATCCGCTCAAAATACCGCTGGGCGAACACCGCCAGATCCACCTTCATCTGCCCCTGGCGCAGCATATACTGTACCCTCGTCATATAATCCGTGTACTGTCTGGCATGGAGCCAGTTGGGCTGCCGCTCCCCCCAGCTGTTGCTGAAGGAATCATAGCTGCCCATCCCCTCGTAGCCGGGCCAAATCAGGTCCTTCAGATGGCCGTTCTCGCTGCCCGCCCCGTCATAATGGCCCCGGTAGGAATACCCGTGCAGCACAAGCTGGTTCACGCCGCCGGCCAGGGAACGGTGGGCATGCCACAGAAGATTATGCCAGCATTGCTGGTAATTGCCGGAATTCCTGTCCCCATTCCCTCTGCCCACATTTTCCGGGGCCGTCTCAATGGAGTAGACCTTCTTGCCCGTCATGTGCACCGCGCCCGACTGGAGACGGTAAAAGTCGATCAGATCCGCGCCGTACAGGGATTCCGTCTCCGGCACCGTCACATGCATGGCCGTCCTTGCGTTTTCCAGGGTCTTGCCGTAGGCCGTCTGATATCTGAGCCCGATGCCATGGCGCAGGCAGAATTCCTCAATGGGCTTCAGGTGGTTCTCAATATACAGATCCGTCAAAAGCGATGCGAAATCATTGGCCAGCTGTTCATTCCTCACATCAAAGGAAAAGTCCGGATGGGGTATCTGGGCGAAATTTCCGATCCAGTCCTCATCATACACCGCCGGAAGATAGGGGGTGAAATCATATCCATAGGTTTCCTCAAAGGCCTTGAGAAGCCCCTCCGTCCAGTCCAGATGCGTGGTGTATTCCAGGGAATCAATGAACATATTGTCGATGTTTTCTGCCGCTTCCCCGAAGGAGGGCAGGATCGTATCCTCCCAGAAACGGATGAGCCGCTCCGAGGCCGCCCGTCCGTAATGGTCCAGCTGCAGATTGCCGCAGGTCCTGCTGCCGGAGGGATGCTTCCACCAGGCGAACAGTAGGTATTCCCCCTCTTCATCCGGGCAGAAGGAGACCTCATATTCCTCTTCACCGGCGCATACCCGATGATAGTCCGCTCCTTCCTTCAGGGCCCTGGCCGAAGCGAATTCCAGGATGTGCTTCTCCTTATCGGCATACCTGGCAACGGCAATGCCCTCCAGCCTTGCCCTGCCGCCGGCCGCTTTCGCGTCCGTAAGAGCGGCTTCAGGGACCGGAACCCTGCCCTCATAGGGATGCTCCCTGGTAATGCCCTCTATGTAGATGCCGTCCGTCTCCATCTGGATGCCGTTTGCCGGGTCGTCCGGATCCACCTCCCCCGGCAGGGCCAGCGGCCATCCGGGAGTCATCATGAAATCGATCTTCATGCCCAGGCGTCCCGCTTCCAGAAGAACCTCCCGCATCAATACGTTCCAGTTCTCTTTCCCCCAGTCCACCCGGTAATTGAACACCTCCGGATCCGTAGGCGGCGTATAGGGCATGGAGCATATCTCCGCCCCCAGGAATCCCGCGTCCTTCATGGAGCGAAGCTCCGCCTTCAATTCCTCCGCCGTGGCCTGCGCCCCGGGAATCCACCAGCGGATTTTAGGGCGGGCGCTTTCGTCCATCTCACGGAACCGTCGTAATATCTCCCTGCATGCCTGCATGATAATCCTCCCTCTCGATTTTCACAAATTTTCACAAAATAAGCATTGTCAACCCTTTACCGCGCCGCCGCTGATTCCCTCCACAATCTGGGAAGAAAACAGGAAATACAGCACAATGATGGGAATCAGCGTGATAATCACCGCCGCCATGGACTCCCCCATATGCTTGGTGAACTGCCCTATGTACTGGTAAATGATCAGGGTCAATGTATAAGTGCTCCGTTTCCCCAAGAGCACCATGGGCATATAGAAATCATTCCACTGTCCGATCGCCGTGATCAGGGCCACCGTCATGATCACAGGCTTACAGAGGGGCACTATGATCCGGAAGAAAATCTTGAAATCCCCGGCCCCGTCCATCCTCGCCGATTCCTCCATGGCCATGGGTATGGTCTGGAAAAATTTCTGGAAAATGAAGCATCCCATGGAAATACCGGATACATACACCAGCGCCAGGCCCAAAAGGTTGTTCAACAGGCCGATGGTCCGCAGGATCAAAAACAGCGGCAGGACGCTCACCTGTATGGGAACCATCATCCCTATCAGGAAATAGGCCACTATGAATCCCTTTCCCCTGAATTCAAACCGGGAGATCCCATAGGCGGTCAGCGCTCCCAAAAACAGGCATCCCAGCGTGCCGACCACCACCAGGAACACACTGTTGGCAGCGTACCGCAGCAGATTTTCCTCCGTCAGGACCTTGACATAATTCTCCAATGTCCAGGCCTTGGGAAGCCCCACAAAGTTCGTCACCAAATCCCCCTTGGACTTCATGGAATCCATCACCGTAATCCCAATCACGAAGATGGTGATGCTGGTGTAGAGCAGCAGCACAATAGAAAATATCCAGCGGACGATCTTGGCTGACGGCGACAGAATTTCCGTATTTCTCTCTCTGAATCTTTTTTTCAGTCTCTCTTTTCCCATGCTTCGCCTCCTAGGTGTCGTACTCGAATTTCTTCAATATCTTCCGTTGAATCACCGTCACCGTCATCATGAAAATGAACATTATCACGCAGATAGCCGCCCCAAAACCCAGCTCCGACCTGCCGCTCAGAGCGTTTCCGAAGGTATAGCGGTAGAATACCAGATTGGCAAAATCCAGCGAACCGCTGACCCCTCCGTTCCGGCCGCCCAGGATAAAGGGGAGGTCGAACAGGGCCAGCGCCCAGATGCTGCTCATGGTGATGATGGACGCGCAGGAAGGGAGGGAAAGGGGAATCAATATCCTGGTAAATCTCTGCCACTCCGTGCAGCCATCGATACGGCAGGCCTCCATCACGTCTTTGGAAATATCCATGAAATTAGAATAGAAGATCATGATTCCGGAGCCCGCCCCCTGCCAGATGATTAGCATCACCATCAGCTTAAAAGCCCACTTGGGGTCGCCGAACCAGGCGCCCTGAAGCTGTTCCAGCCCGATGCCTTCCAGAAATTTATTCAGAAAGCCGAAAATCGGATTAAAGATCAAAGTGGCGAAAAAGCTGACGATGGTGGAGCTGATTACATAGGGCATGAAGACCATGAACCGCAGATATCTGTGCGCCGGAATCTTGATGAAAAACAGATATGCCAGCAGGTACTGGATGGGCGTGATGATCAGCCACACGCACAGCAGATACTTCACATTGTTCCCCAGGGCGTGGAAGAAGATGGGGGCAAAATTCTGTGCCGTGAACACCTTGATAAAGTTATCCAGTCCGGAAAATTTCATAGGCCCCATACCGGACCATTCCACAAAACTCAGGCCGAATACATAGATAATCGGCAATACCACAAAGCAGGTATAGAACAGGAACCCGGGTAAAATAAATTTAATATGGGCATGTTTTTTTCTCATAGCGCCTTCCTTTCGTCTGAAAAAAACAGGGCTGCAACAGCAGCCCTATCTCTCATGCCTATGCTATCGCCTACTGCATCAATTCAGCCAGTCCGTCCATAAACTCGTCCACTGTCATATCCTTGGCGAATACCTTCTCGAAATTCTCTTCCCAGAAAAGCACTGCGGAGCCGTCGGTGGAATAGTTGGTGATCACATTGTGCCAGCTGGTATAAATGTTCCCCTGGCCGCTCTCGCTGATCTGCTTCGCAAGCTCTGTAGCCGCCTCGATCTCATCGCTGGCAGACACGCCGCCCTGGGACTGCACCCAGATGGTCTGTCCCTCCAGGGATGCGCAGTAATTGGCGAAAGCGATTGCCGCTTCTTTGTTCTGGGTGGCGGCATTGACGGAAAATCCGTTGGCAGGCGTTCCCACAAGACCGGCGACGCCGTCCTCGCTGGGAATCTCGAATGCGCCAAAGTTCAGGTCCGGATTATTCTCCGCGATGGTGGTGATCTCCCAGGAACCGGCAATCATCATAGCCGCCTGTCCGGAGGTGAACGCCAGGAGCATCGCGTTTCCGTCCACCACGCCCAGCCAGTTGTCCCCGAAATAACCCGCGTCAGCCCAGTCCACCATCTTCTGCAGGGCATCCCTCGCAGGCTGGTCGGTGACCTTTACGGAGTAATCGGCAAGCCCCTTTGTATACGCCGCGTCAAAACCGGAGAGGACCGGCTCATAGGCAAACAGCATACTAAAGTAAGAATTTACCGCGGAAACCGGGATGATTCCCGCCTCGTCAATGGTCGCCAACAGAGTTTCAAACTCGCTGAAGGTGGCGGGAACCTTCCATCCATGCTCTTCAAACATGTCGATGTTGTAATAGACGGCACGGGTGTCCATGGTCAGCCAGGGAATGGAGTAGTATTTCCCGTCCATGATGGAACGGCTCAAAGCGGACTCATCGAACAGGCTGTAATCCACCTCGTCGGTCAAATCCATGATGGCGCCGTTGGCCACCATATCGCCCATTACCGCGTCCGATGTTCCTCCGGTGTAGAACAGATCCGGGCCGTCTCCGGACTGGATGGCGGTGGTCAGGACGCTGTTGTAGGTGTCTCCGTCCCTGATCTCATACTCTACGGTCACGTCCGGGTACTGCTTGTTGAAGCCCTCAATCACTGCCTGCAGGCTCTCTTCAAAGGAAAAACCATGCTCCCAGATGGTGATGGTGCCGGAGACATCTCCGCCCGCCACTTCCCCGCTTTCTTCTCCGGCAGGCTCCTGGCTTTCCTCTCCTCCCTCCGGCTCCTGGCTCTCCTCTCCGGCAGGCTCCTGGGAACCGCCCGCGCTCTCCTCCTGGCTGGACTCACTCTCCTTCGGCTTCTCCTCGCCGCCGCATCCGGCCAGCAGCATTCCAAGCATGCTGAATGTACATAACATTGCAACCAGTTTTTTCAATTTCATAGCTTTCCTCCTTTTGCATGTCTGTTTTCAGGCTCTTCTTCCCTGCCTGTGTTTTCATTATAATCAAAAGGATAAGACCCTGTAAGAAACAATCTTATCCCTCTGATTCACAAAATATTCATATTGTTAATCATGCGTTCACATTCTTGTCCGCAATTCACATTCTTGCCATATTTATCTGCTTCCGGTAATCCGTAATCGTGCTTCCCGTGATCTTCTTAAAGACCCGCACCATATAGTTTTCATTGGAAAAGCCGGTCAGATCCGCGATTTCACCCAGAGTATATTCCGGCCGCCTCAGATATTCCTTCACCTTCTCGATCTTCTTAAGGTTGATATACTGTATGGGCGGCATGGAAGTGCGCTCCTTGAACCGCTTGGAGAAGGCCGACACGCTCATATTGGAGAGCGCCGCCAATTCTTCCAGGGAAAGCTGTGTCTGGATCTTCCGGTCGATGTACCGAAATACCTCCCCGAAGGAATCCTCCCTCAGATGGGCCTCCAGGTCCCTGTGGAAATCCATGAGCAGCGCCAGCACGTCCCGCTTCATATCCCCCGCGCAAGCCGCATCGGATATCCTCCCTGACACCGGATACCGGTTCATCCAGGCTCCGATCTCCCCATCCCTGTACACCGTCTTCTTCAAAATATTGAACATCAGGATGCTCACCGCCTGATTCATCCCATCCCGCACGCTCTTCACACGTACCTGCTGTTCCCGGCAGCTGCGCAGAAATTCCGAAAGCTCCCGCTCCAGGATCTCCGCTTTGAACTCATTCAGGAATACATCCTCCGAAAACATCAGGGGAGGCGTGCGCTCCTGCCAGGAAATCTCCCCGCTGAAGAACACCTGCCTCTGTTCATGATAAAACCGCTGCTGCAGCGCCTCCTCCGCTTCCTCATACCGGGGCAGGATCTCCCGTGTATCCATGAACTCCCCACTGATTCCAAAAAGGATCCGCCGGTTGGTATATTGGAAAAAGTTTTTCTCAATAATGTCTATATACTCCTCCAGCAGCCCATGTCTCTCCCTCTCCGTGCTTTCCCCTTCGAACCGGAAAATAATAAAGGGATTCCTTTTATAGGACGAAAGCACATTCCCCATATGGTAATGGGCCACCAGCTCTTCCAGGAGATGGAGCATCATTTTTTCCCGATTCAGCCCTTGCTCTCCCGCTTCGCCCTCCTCCTGTCCTATCCTCATGACAGCCACTGTCTTCACGCCTTCGCTGCTGTCCATCATCTGCTCGATGGATTCGCTCTTCACCGGCCTTTCTCTTCCTCTGGTCCTGGCCGCCACGTCATAGACCACCTTTTCGATGGCTTCCTGATTGATATCCTGCTTTAATATATATCCGTCCACCCCCAGGGAGATGGCCTCCTTGGCATATTCAAATTTTTCATAGCAGCTTAAGATGATCACCCCTGCCGCCAGCTTCTGTTCCCGGATTCTGCGGATCAGCTCCAGCCCGTTCATGTTCGGCATCTCGATATCCGTAATGACGATATCCACCAGATTGGTCCTGAGGAACTTGAACGCCTCCTCCGCTACCCCGAAGGAGCCCGCCACCAGAATATCCTCACAGCTCTCCAAAAGAGACTGGATCCCCACTCTCGCCAGGATCTCATCGTCAACAATCGCTACTCGTATCATCGTCCGTCCCTGCCCTCCCTTTTCTTACAGGCAGACAATAGGTTACCGTGGTTCCGTCCCCATAAGCGCTTTTCATATCCATGCCGTATTCCCTGCCATACTCCAGCTCTATGACCTGCCGGATATTCCTGAGCCCGATATTGGTATGGTTCTCCCCGGTCTCCTTCTGCTTCTCCCACTTTTCAAGGTCAAAGCCGCATCCGTTATCCGTCACCGTCACATAGAGCCGCTCCTCTTCCAGCCAGGCCCTTATTACGATTTTCCCGCTCTGCACCATTCCCCGCTGAAATCCGTGAAGAATGGAATTTTCCACCACCGGCTGCAGCAGGAACCGGAAAATCTTCAAGTCCCTGGTCTCCGGCTGGATCTCATACTCAATGACGAAATTCAGGAACCGCGCCTTTTGGATCACGGCATACTGTTCTATCAGCTCCAGCTCGTCCTCCAGTGTATAATCTTCTCCTTTTCCCTTCACGGCATTCATCAGGATATATACCAGGGCCTCCGTGAGCTTCTGGATGTTCTCCTGCTTGTTGATGACGGCTGTCCATTTGATGGTATTTAGGGCGTTATACAGAAAATGCGGCTGCAGCTGGGCCGTCAGTGCCTGGATCTGGAAATTATTCTTTTCGGCGATGGCTTTCTCATTGCTGTCCATCAGTTCCTTGATCTGTCCGGTCATTTCATTGAAATGACGTGAAAGGCTCCGCAGCTCCCCGCCGAAGGGGGCCATCTTCGTCTCCATATCGCCCCTGGCAAACCGGTCCATGGCATACTTCAAATCGCTGATCGGCTTTAAGAGGGAATGCTGGAAGGTATAAAAAATCAACAGCAACAGCAGGCAGTAGGCGATGGATACCACAAACAGTACAATCTTTAACGGTATCACGGATTCCATCAGCGCTTCCTTTGAAACGCTGCCCACAAAAATCCACCCGGTATCCTCCATCCTGCTGTACGCCACCACATCCTCCCCGGCGATAAAATATCCTCTGTAGGCCCGTGTATCCAGCAGCGCCTCCTTCACGTCCTCGTCCAGCGGGACCTCCGCAGGCGTATAGAGGGTGGTCCCCTCGGAATCTATCATATATTTGAGGCTGCCCTCCATCTGCAGCCTGTCGAACGCCCGGCTGATGAGGGACTCCCCCAGCACATAGTACAAGGTCCCCACATCCTTCTGCTGTCTGCCGTTCAGAGTACGGGCCAGCACATAATTCCGGGTGCCCCGTTTTCCGAAAATGCTTTCCACCGCGAACCAGATGCTCTTGCCCCCCCTGCTCCGCGATCATCTCCTCGTTCAGCTCCATGATGGCAGGCATGGTGCTGTAGGCGTTCGCATTATCGTGATATACCTCGCCCCCGCTTTTCAGGAACACGGCTCGGATATTTTTATAGGGGTAGCTGCAGGCGGCAAGGGTGGATTCGATATACTGTCTGTCGGTCTCCCCGCTCTCCAGCATATCCACGCATCCGCTGTAATAGAGGGCCATGGTGCTGTTCTCGTACATCTCCAGAGAAGCCTTTACCTGATTCCCTATGGACTGCATGGTCTCCTCCATATTGCCCCCCGCGTTCTGCCCAGCGTAATTCTGGATAGTGCGGTTTACCACTAAAATCAGAACGATATACGGTATCACCATGAACAGCAGGAAGTAGATGAATATCTTGATGCGGATCCTGTATTTTTCTGTAAAATCTTTCAAACGGCACCCCCTGACTCTCCCGTCGGACCATAACCACATCCCCCGCGGATTCCTGCATACGGCTGCCTGGTCTGAAACGCCGAAGGTCTGCCGCGGCTTTCTTCCGTCCGCCGATATGTTCCGTAATGGGAATTATTATAGCACAGCTCCCGGCCTGCTGGCAAAAAATTTTTGGGGGTATCCAGGCCTTTTGGAGGATGGGCCTGTCTTGTAATTACCCGCTGCATATGGTATGATATATAAAAATATTCATGCGGCCGATACAGGAGGGCAGGGCTGCGAGGAGGGGATGAAATGGCAAGATACATTCAGGATTTCTATTTGAATCAACCGGAAGATTTCGTTGCTTTTATCATGAACGATTATCTGCAGAAAAACGGGTTCACCATGTCAGACTGGAAGGGTGAACCTGCGTACCGGGCGGGCGACGCCATGATGGAGGGATACAAGTATCTGAAGTGGTCCTATGTCAACGGGAGGTTCCATCTGGAGGCCTGGCTGAAGGGAACCTTCGGCGGCGAGTGGGGACTGGAAGGCTTTGTGGGAACCCTGCAGAAGAAGCCTTACAAGAATAACTTATTACAGCTTATGACCGTGCTGCAGCAGTCCCTGCCTCCCCAGGGCGGCATGGGGCCGGGCATGCCCCATGTGGTCCCCGTACAGATTGTAGACAATTCCAAAGAGGCCACCCAGGCATTGATTTTCGGCATTCTCGCCATGGTAATGTGCTGGTCTCCCATTTTCTGTGTCCTGTTAGCCTGCCTGGGCTTCTCCAGGGCGAGGATGGGAGCCGGTTCCAGCAAGGCGGGACTGGCATTGGCGGGCAAGGTTCTGAGCATCGTGGCCATGGTCATTACCCTTGTGCTGTTCGTCATGAGCCTTATGGGGCAGCTATCCTTAATTTGGGCGTATTATTAAGAATATTGGCAAAATGGGGCGCTCCCTTTGCGGCGGGCCGGTACGCCGGTCTATGCCTGACGAATGGGGGCGCTCCGTCCCCACGAAAGCGTCCTGACTTCAAACCGGCCGATCCGGTCCCCGGGCCTCTCCACCTCTCTTCCCTCTAAGTCCACGCAGCCCGCGATACGCTCCGCCAGCTCTCCCCGCAGATGCAGTTCCTTTTCGCTGCGCCCCCCGTGGAACAGCCTTGCGCAGCAGGCATCCTCTTCTGCCAGCAGCGTGACCACCTCCACGGCAGGGTCGTCCGCGCTCAGCAATGTCCGGCCCGTCCGCTCCGGCTTCCCCGCCAGCCTTTGCACCAAAAACGGCTCCCGCAGGCAGGCGTCCGCACAGGGCACCCTGCCCGACTCCCAGTCCCCGGCATGGGGCATCAGGGAATAGCCCAGCCTGTAATCTCCTTCCGCAGGCTGATAGCCCCACCAGAAATTGGCGTGGTAGCCAAAGGCCAGCGTCAGGGAAAACCGATCCTCCACCAGGGAATACCCATTCAGCCTGTCACAGAAGACCGCAAGCCCTGTATCGCTTTCCTCCTGATAGAGGTCCACATATCCGTTCACCACATTGTGCTGAATGGTTTCCCAGGAATCAAAGCGGGTGTCCGTGGCCTCGCTCTCGCAGACATCGAAGGGCGCGCTCTTTGACAGCCTGACGCTGCCCTCCTGGGGAATCTGTATTCCAAGCTTATAGTCCTCTCTGCAGGAGGAACGGCGTGTCCCCAGGTAACGCTCCTCTTCCTCCGGCTCATAGGGGAATCCGATATCCGTCTTCTCCCCGAAATGCGCCTTCACCTCAAAGTCCACACAGGGGTCTCCCTCCCTGACGGTCACTGTCTGGCTGAACCCGATTCCATGGAAGCTTCCCCGGAACAGCAGCCTGCAGCACAGGCTCCCGTTCTCCAGAATCTCGCATTCCACAGGTGTGTCCATATTGTCGATGAAGCGCCCTTCCTTCACAGAATAGCCGCGCAGGCTGCCCATTCCCCGGGCCTGCGCCCCATAGTCCCGCCCCGTCTGCCGGTCCAGGAAGCGCACCAGGGAGCCGCCCCGGGTCAAATCGAACACCAGGTGCAGACGGCCTGTCTTCACCTCCACCACATTCTGAATCCCCCTGGACGCAATCCCCGTTCCGGGAACGATTCCGGCTCCGCAGGAACCGCTCTCCGAAATGGCCTCCACCCGGAAGCTGCCGTATCCGATTCCGTCCACCTCCGCGCCAAAGCGCAGGCTGGCCGCTCCGATTCCGCCATCCGCGTAGCTGCGCGTCACCTGGTACTGACAGGGCACTTCCGCCCCTGCCCCGTCATAGACCCGCAGGCCGCGTACCCCTGGTCCGAAACCCAGCGAGACCTGGGCCTGTCCGACGCGGCAGCTCCCCACAGTGTTCACCACCTTGAGCCAGATGTCCGGAGAAGAGCCGCCATCCGCCTGTTCCCTCCCCCCGATTTCCTCCTGGGCCGCTGCTGCCACGGCATCCAGGAAATCCATCGCTCCAAGGGCCAGCCTGCCGGAACGGTATCCCCACTGCTTCTCGCCTTCCCCGCAGGTGGCACAGATATATCCGTCATGGTGCTGGGCCTGCATCAGCATCTTCCAGGCCATCTCCAGCATCTCCCCGCTCCCCCGGAGGCGCTCCCTGCTGTCCTCATGCTCCGTCCAGGCAATCGCCAGAAGCTTCTCCACCTGCAAAATCCTGTTTTCCGCCCGGCGCACCTTCCCCAGCATCTCCCCGAAGATGCGGTTCCCCCAGGGCAGAGCCACCCGGATGTGGTCCTGGGACAGGAGGGCCTCCCCCTGAATCCGATGCCCGAAGCGCCGGAAATACTCCCTCCAGGTCACGTATTCCACATCCATGTCCCGCACCAGCGGCGCAGACGGCCAGCCCAGGTCCTGCAGGCACATCCCCACAGGAGCCTCAATCCCATTGTCGATGCATTTATCCGCATACCTACGGATCAAGTCATAGTCA
>CAMQOJ010000023.1 GCA_947003375.1 uncultured Lachnospiraceae bacterium | reverse complement strand
ATGATACCCTGAAAACATGAAACCGATTGCAGAACAGGCGATCTGTTTACATGAAAAAAGGAATGGGAGAGTGAGAGCACATGTCCAAAAACAAGCAGGAATCAAAACCCGCGGTCAAAGTCAAGCAGCTTACACTGTGGGAAAAGATTGTCAGGCACCGTATTCTGATTCTTATGTGCCTGCCGGCAATCATCTATTTTATCGCCTTTAGTTATGCGCCCTTGCCGGGCATCTGGGTAGCTTTCGTCAAGTACAACTACCGGGACGGTATATTCGGAAGCAAATTCATCGGACTGGATAATTTCGAGTTTCTGGCCACTTCGGGAAAACTGCTGGAGCTGACCAAGAACACGGTTCTGTACAATCTGGCGTTCATCCTGCTGGGCAACTTTCTGGCGGTGTTCGTGGCAATCCTGCTGAACGAGATTCAGAGCAAGTGGTTCAAGAAAGCCTCCCAGACGGTGATGTTCCTTCCCTACTTTATCTCCCAGGTACTGGTGGGCATCCTGGTCTTTTACCTGCTGAACTATGATACCGGTCTTGTGAACGGAATCCTGAGGAATCTGGGAGTGGCGGAAGAGTCGCTGTGGCAGCCTTATTCCACGCCGGGGGTGTGGCCGGTGCTGCTGGTCATCATCTATCTGTGGCAGCAGACGGGATACAACTCCGTGGTCTACTTCGCGGCCATCTGCGGCATCGACGCCGAGATGATGGAGGCGGCGAAGGTGGACGGAGCCAACGGCTTCCAGAGGATACGCTACATACTCCTTCCCAGCTTGAAGCCTACGATAGTGGTACTGCTGCTCTTCGCACTGGGCGGCATCGTGAAAGGCAACTTCGGTCTGTTCTATAACGTGGTGGGCACCAACCCGCTGCTGTACAGCACCACGGACATCATCGAGACCTATGTGTACCGCGCTACCGTGGCAGAGTTCAACTTCTCCAGAGCATCTGCCGTAGGCCTGTACCAGTCCGTGATCGGCTTTGTAATCGTCATGGTGGTGAACACCATCGTGAAGAAGATTGATCCCGACTATTCGCTGTTCTAAAGGAAGGAGGAGAAAAATGGCAAACCAAGACAAAGACTTAATGGAATCCGGTGCCAAGGTGAAGCTTGGCACATCAGATAAGATAATCAGAGGCTTCGGATATGCATTCGTCACGTTTTACGCAATCTGCTGTATCGTGCCTTTCCTGGTCATCATAGGCACGTCCTTCGCCAGCGAGTCCGTGGTCCGGGCGGAAGGGGTACAGATTATCCCCAGCGAGTTCAGCCTGGAGGCCTATAAAATGGTCACCAAGAGCGGCGGCATCTGGAAGTCCTACCTGCTGACCATATTGATGACGGCGCTGGGGACTACCATGGGCCTGTCCATCATCTCCATGACGGGCTACGCGCTGCAGAGGAAGGACTTCTCCTTCCGGAACGGGATTTCGTTCTTCATCTACTTTACCAGCCTGTTCCAGGCAGGTCTTGCGCCTTACTACCTGCTGATGACCCAGACCTACCACCTGACGGACAACTATCTGGCGGTGGCGCTGCCCCTGCTGATGTCGCCCTGGCTGATCATATTGATGAAGAACTTCGTGAAGGCCATCCCCCACGAGATTACGGAGTCGGGCAAGATAGACGGGGCCGGGGACTTCAAGATATTCACCTCATTGATTCTGCCTATGCTCAAGCCTGCCCTGGCCACCATCGGCCTGTTCCTGGCTCTGAGCTACTGGAACGAGTGGTACCAGTCCTCGCTGTTCTTAAGCTCCAAGGTGGCCGTGAAGCCCCTGCAGTATACGCTGTACGAGATTGTGAACAAGAACGAGGCGCTGAAGAACTCTGTGGCAGGGCAGTACATCAACCTGGCGGACATCCCCCAGGAGACCGTGAAGATGGCCAACGCGGTGCTGGCCACCGGCCCTATCGTGCTGCTGTATCCCTTCGTGCAGAAGTACTTCATCAGCGGCATTACCGTAGGCGCGGTGAAGGGCTGACGCTGAGACGTTTCCGGATAGCGGAAATTTGAGAGAAATCGGAGAGGATAATGATAAATAGCTCCTGCGGGAGCCCCATAAGGCCCTCGGGAGTTATCTATAAAAACCATAATGAAATGGAGGAAAAAAGATGAAAAAGAAAGTAATTGCAGCATTGCTTGCCGCAACGATGGTTCTGGGCATGACGGCCTGCGGCGGTGGCGACACACAGAGTTCCGCGCCCGCTGAATCCAGTGAGGAAAGCAGCGCGGAAGAGTCTTCCGAGTCTTCTGACGCTTCTGACGCGGGAGAAGGGGAGTCCTCTGCTGAAGAAGAGTCAGCAGGCGGCGAAGAGGCGGCCAGCGGGGATATCGACACCTCCGAGCATGTCGTCATCAACTACATGACCACAGGCGACGCGCCTTCTGGAGAAGCCAAGGAGCGTCTGGACGAGATGATGGCAGAGCTGAACGCGATCCTCACCGAGAAGGTGAACGCGGAGCTGGAAATCTACTACATTTCCTGGACGGATTATCTTTCCAACTACAACCTGACACTGGCCCGTATGGACGGCACCGTAGACCTGGTAGGCACCGCTTCCGACTGGCTGGATGCATGGCCGAACTCCAAGAACGGCGCTTTCATAGAGCTGTCCGAGGAGATGCTGCAGACCTATGCGCCCAAGACCTGGGCCAGCATTCCCGCTGAGAACTGGGAGATGTGCAAATACAACGGCGAGATTTACCTGATTCCTGAGGACAATTATGCGCAGTGGACTAACCACGGCTTCACCTATCGTCTGGACTGGGCGAAGGAAGCAGGATTGGCTGACGGCGTGCACAGCTGGGAGGACATGACCGAATACTTCCGCTGGGTAAAGGAGAACAAGTCTGACATCACCCCTTGGGATTCCGACGGAACACAGTATGCTACCATGGTGGGCGGCTGGATTTCTTCCCATTCCAACTATATCGCCATTGATGGCATCAACTCCGGCGCTATGTGGGGCGGCACCAAGGACGATCCCTACACCATCTATTCTCCTTACATGACCGACACGGATTCCCTGGTGGAGTTCGCGAAGATGATGAAGGAGTGGGATGAAATCGGCGTATGGAAGACCGACGTGCTGAACAACACCACATCCACCAACCGTGACGACTACCGCATCGGCAAGGTCGCCGCAGAGCAGCACCATACCCAGACCTGGACCGACCTGGTAAGCCATACCGAGGCCAACAAGATCTATCAGGAGGACGAGAATGCTGAAAGCGGTTTCTTCTACTTCGGCGAGGAGACCCAGAATGTAGTGGCCCTTTCCATCACCCACGGCGCAATGGCCGTGTCCGCAGGCAGCGCCAACCCTGAGAGGGCTCTGATGGTATATGACCTGCTGAGGAACGATCCCGACTGCTATACCCTGTTCAACTATGGTATCAAGGGCGTGTCATGGGATACCAATGACGAGGGCCTGAGGGTCATCCCTGAAGGCTACAACAGCGACACCGACAACATCAACGGCATGACCAACTTCTGGTGGGGACGTAACGACGACCTGGAGGTAAGGGACGCTACCAGGGACTGGGACAAGATTGACGCTATGTACGCAGAGTACGACAAGATTAAGATTCCTTATCAGTACGGCCTGTTCGTGCCTGAGGTGGACTCCATCGAGGGACAGATTTCGAACATCAACGAGGTACACACCAACTACATGAAGCAGATTGCGTTCGGTAAGTACTCCGGAACCGCTGAGGAGATTGTAGCTGAGTACCAGGCTGCCCTGGAAGCCGCCGGTATCAATGAGGTTACAGAGGAGCTGCAGAGACAGATCAGCGCAGTGTATCAATAAGACGGATATGCTGAAAGCAGAGGGGATTCCTCTGCCAAAGCCGGAACGGAATGCAAAATGTACATGGGAGGGAGCGCCGAAGCCGAGAGGGGGAGGCGCTCCCTTTTTGGCGAACATGTAGCAAAGTCCCTGTTCTTGTCATTTCTGCCATGATATGGTATACTTCATTTGAAACCGGTATCAGCATGTATCTGTTTTAAAAGAGGTGCTATGAAGTTATACTCGCGAACGCGTTTAATTGCCACTTACTATATCAGCATTGTAGAAGCGTTCACTCGTTATACATTTAGAGTGGCAATTGTTTTCGTTTATGAGTATATAATATTGCGATGGAATGAGAGGTTATTATGAGCACATTTGAAATCAGGGACAATTTCTATCTGGACGGAAGGCCCGTCCGGATCATCTCCGGGGCAGTCCACTATTTCCGGATTGTGCCGCAGTACTGGCGGGACAGGCTGGAAAAGCTTAAGAGCATCGGCTGCAACACGGTGGAGACCTACATCCCCTGGAACATGCACGAGCAGGAGAAGGGGCAGTTTCGCTTTGAGGGGATGCTGGACATCGAGGAGTTCATCCGGCTGACCCAAGAGCTTGGCCTGTATGTGATTGTCAGGCCCTCGCCCTACATCTGCGCGGAGTGGGAGTTCGGCGGCCTGCCCGCCTGGCTCCTGAGAGAGGACGGCATGCGGCTGCGGGTGAGCTATGGCCCCTTCCTGCGGCATGTGGAGGAGTATTACAAGGTGCTGCTCCCGAAGCTCACCCCCTGGCAGTGTACCAAGGGCGGCCCCGTCATCCTCATGCAGGTGGAAAATGAGTACGGGTATTATGCCAATGACAGAGATTACCTGGCGCAGATTAAGAGGCTGATGACAGAGAACGGCGTGGAGGTGCCTCTGGTCACCTCGGACGGCCCCTTCCCGGAGAGCCTGAACGGCGGCAAGCTTCCTGGCGCGCTGCCCACGGGGAACTTCGGCTCCAGGACCGAGGAGCGCTTCGGGACGCTGCGCCAGTACACGGGCGGCGGGCCTCTGATGTGCACGGAGTTCTGGGTGGGCTGGTTCGACCACTGGGGCAACGGGGGCCATATGCGGGGCAACCTGGAGGAGAGCGTAAAGGACCTGGACAAGATGCTGGAGCTGGGCCATGTGAACATCTACATGTTCGAGGGCGGCACCAATTTCGGCTTCATGAACGGCTCCAACTATTACGACGAGCTGACCCCGGACGTGACCTCCTACGACTATGACGCGGTGCTCACCGAGGACGGCCGGATCACGGAGAAGTACCGCCGCTACCGGGAGGTCATCGGGAAATACGCTGCTCTGCCGGCGATGGAGTTCTCCACGGAAATCCGCAGGAAATCATACGGTACGCTGGAGGCCTGCGAAAGGGTGAGCCTGGTGTCCACTTTGGACAGCATCAGCAAAGGGACGGAGAGCGTCTGGCCCCAGTCCATGGAGCACCTGGGCCAGAACTACGGCTACATCCTTTACCGCACCACGCTGCACACAGAGGAGAACCTGGGAAAAATCAGGCTCTGGGGGGCAAACGACAGGGCGGACATCCTGCTGGACGATAAGCTTGTAGCCACATTGTATGACAGGGAGCTTCTGGAGGAGCGGGAGCTGAACCTGCCCGCCCGGCGGGAGGCCAGGCTGGACATCCTCATGGAGAACATGGGCCGGGTGAACTTCGGCCCCTACATGGAGCGCCAGCGCAAGGGCATCGACCAGTGCGTGCAGATCAACGGGCATATGCACAACCACTGGGTGCAGTATCCGCTGCCCCTGGACAATGTGGACAAGGTGGACTTTGACCGGGAGTATCTGCCCGGCACGCCGGCGTTCTACCGTTTCGGCTTCAACGTGGAGGAGATTGGGGACACCTTCCTTGACTTCGAAGGATGGGGGAAGGGGTGCGCCTTCGTGAACGGATTCAATATAGGTAGATTCTGGGAGATAGGGCCCCAGAAGCGGCTCTACATCCCCGGGCCTCTGCTGAGAGAAGGGGAGAACGAGATCATCCTCTTCGAGACGGAGGGGAAGGCCCCGGGCACCATCGTGCTGCGGGATGAACCGGATGTAGGATGATTTGTGACGGGGAATCGAAAAAACGGTGCAGTCCTTTTGCGGGACTGCACCGTTTGCTTCCTCCTCTACTTCACAGGCTTCGCCCCGGCCTTCTCCTGGGCGGCCTCTAGGGCCCTGCGGAAACGGCTCTTCTTCTTAGGGGGAGCCATCTCCACCTTGCCGTGGAGCCCCCGGACGCTGAGCACGTAGAGACCGCTGACCACAGCCTTGACTTCCTTCTTCACGGGCACGGAATCGAAGATTTTCTCATCGCAGATCAGGGACATGATCTGGGGTCCCACCTTGACCTTGACGATGGGGAGCTTGGAGCGGCGCATGAGCTTTGGCGTCTGGTCTAAGACCATCTGGGGCAGCCCCGCGTCCTTGAGCCGCATCCGCTTCTTGTCGATAATCAGCATCGAGACGGTCTGCTTGTTGGCCTCCAGCATCTCCTGCTGCTCGGCCTGCTTCTTCTGGGCTTTCCTTCCAAGGAAATACAGTACGGCGATTAGCGCGGCCAGCACCGCGACCACGATCAATACAATTATCCATGGGTTCATAAACAATGGGCCTCCTTGCGTAAGATTGTCTTTTTGTTACTGTTCACGGCTTCGCCGCTCACAGCAGCATGATGCACACAAAATGAGCAAAGTACGCTCATTTTGGCGCTTGCTGTCTCGTGATTTTCGTGCATAATGCGTACGAAAACACTTCGCGGAGGCATCTGTAAACAGTAACGTCTTTTTGTCTATTTTTCATTTTAGCACAGATAGCTATGGATAAGCAACTAAATATGTGGTATAATTCAAAATTAAAGCGATAAAATGAATAGCGCGCAGGATGCGGAGCGCGCGGAAATGAGGAAACTATGGAATTGACAGACATCAAGGAGCTATACCGTAACCGCGGGGAGTACATCGGCAGGGAAGTGACCATCGGAGGATGGGTCAGGAGCAACCGGGATTCCAAGAATTTCGGCTTCCTGATGATCAATGACGGAACCTTTTTCGAGCAGCTGCAGGTGGTGTACGGGGAGGCCCTGGACAACTTCGGGGAAATCTGCAAGGTGAACGTGGGCGCGGCCCTGATTGTCAGGGGCACCATCGTGGAGACGCCGAATGCCAAACAGCCCTTTGAGATACAGGCAGCGGAGGTGACGGTGGAGGGGCTGTCCTCGGCGGACTATCCCCTGCAGAAGAAGCGCCATACCTTCGAATACCTGCGCACCATCTCCCATCTGCGCCCCAGGACCAACACCTTCCAGGCGGTGTTCCGGGTGCGCTCTTTGATTGCTTACGCCATCCACAGCTTCTTTATGGAGAGGGGCTTCGTGTACGTGCACACGCCCCTGATTACGGGCAGCGACTGCGAGGGCGCGGGGGAGATGTTCCAGGTGACCACCATGGATTTGAATGACATCCCGAAGACTGCGGAAGGCAAGGTGGACTTCTCCCAAGATTTCTTCGGTAAGCCCACTAACCTTACGGTCAGCGGCCAGCTAAACGGCGAGACGTTCGCTCTTGCGTTCAAAAACATATATACCTTCGGCCCCACCTTCCGGGCGGAGAATTCCAACACTACCCGCCACGCGGCGGAGTTCTGGATGATTGAGCCGGAGATGGCCTTCGCCGACTTGAAGGACGACATGCTGCTGGCGGAGAGCATGCTGAAGTACATCATCCGGTACGTGCTGGAGAACGCGCCGGAGGAGATGGCCTTCTTCAACCAATTCGTGGACAAGGGGCTGTTGGAGCGCCTGGAGCATGTGGCGAGCTCCGATTTCGCCCATGTGACCTACACCGAGGCCATCGACATCCTGTCGAAGCACAATGAGTCCTTCGACTACAAGGTGAGCTGGGGGTGCGATTTGCAGACGGAGCACGAGCGGTACCTCACCGAGGAGGTGTTCAAGCGCCCTGTGTTCGTGACGGACTATCCCAAGGAAATCAAGGCTTTCTATATGAAGCTTAACGAGGACGGGAAGACCGTGGCGGCCATGGACTGCCTGGTGCCCGGTATCGGGGAGATCATCGGCGGCAGCCAGAGGGAGGACAAGCTGGAGCTCCTGGAGCGGCGCATGGAGGAGCTGGGGCTGAACAAGGAGGACTACGGCTTCTATCTGGATCTGCGGAGGTTCGGCTCCGTGCGGCACGCGGGCTTCGGCCTGGGCTTTGAGCGCTGCGTCATGTACCTCACGGGCATGGGGAACATCCGGGACGTAGTGCCCTTCCCCAGGACGGTGAAAAACTGCGAGCTGTAGTTTATGGTTTCTTAATTTTTTAAGGGATGAAAATTCCCCGAAAGTATGGTATGCTTGATTCATGAGAAAAAAATATAAAATATTCCTTAACTTCATAATGACGACAGGACTGGCAGCAGTGCTGATTGCTTCAGGGCTCTCCCAGTCCCTGACGGCGGAGGCCACCAGCGCGGGGGAGGTGCAGGGCCAGATTGACCAGCACACCAATGAACTGAACAATGCCAACCAGCGGGTGGTGGCCCTGGAGACGGAGCAGGAGATCCTTCAGGAGCAGATTGACGACTTCAACGCGGAGCTTGCCAACACCATGGCCAGCATCGGTGCCATGGAGGATGAGCTGGCCGCCAAGGAGGCGGAGCTTACCGCCAAGGAGGGGGAAATCGCCGCCAAGGAAGAGGAAATCGAGCGGAAGAAGCAGCAGATTGAGCAGACCCAGGCGGAGTATGAGGCCGCCGTGGCCAGAGAGGAGGCCCAGCGGGAGAATATGGCGGTCTGCGCCCGGATGATGTACGAGCGTGGGGAGGAATCCTACCTGGACGCCCTGCTGGAGGGCAAGGGCCTGTCGGACATCCTGAACCGGATGGATCAGGTGGAGAAGGTGTACCAGTACGAGAACACAGTGCTGGAGGATTATATCACGGTGAAGAACCAGGTGCACGATCTCTGGGACCGGTTGGTGGCGGAGAAGGCCGACCTGGAGGAGGACAAGGTGCAGCTGGAGACGGACAGGGAACAGCTGGCCTCGGCCAAGCAGCAATTGGAATCGGACAAGGCGCAGCTTCAGCAGCAGAAGTCCTATCTGGACGGCATGCTGGCACAGAAGAAGCGGGAATCCGCCAACTATGAGGAGGAAATCAGACAGGCCAGGGCGGCCGCGGCTACGGCCAAGCAGCTTTTGAAGCAGGATCAGGAGAGGCTTCGGCAGCTCCAGAGCAATAATGGCGGCACGGCAGGGAATGGCAGCGGCACGGGGGCTTCCGCGGGGGGCGCTTCGTCCGGCGGTTCCGGAGGCGGCACGTCCGCCCCGCCTCCGTCCACGGGCTCCGGCACGGGACAGCAGATAGCCGATTACGCCTGCCAGTTCGTGGGCAACCCCTACGTGATGGGTGGCACCAGCCTGACGGGAGGGGCGGACTGCTCGGGCTTCGTCTACCGTGTCTATGCGGACTTCGGCTATAGCCTGCCCAGGACGTCCTACCAGCAGGAGACCGCCGGCGTGGGGGTGAGCTATGAGAGCGCCCAGCCCGGGGACATCATCTGCTATACCGGGCATGTGGGAATCTATATTGGGAACGGGCAGATCGTACATGCCAGCAACAGCGCCCCATACCCCGCAGGCGGCATCAAGATCAGCAACGCTACATATAGGTCCATCGTGGCGGTGCGCAGAATCGTGAATTAGAAAACGCAAATAAGGAAGCGTAAATAAGAAAACGAAGGACCGAACAAGACTGATGAGAAGGACTCCTGCAGGCGGGACGGTTCCCGCGGGCAGGATGGGACAGGAGCCGAGATGGGGAGAGAGGAAATCGAGGAATCATTACGGCATATTTCCGGCAGGACCAGCATATACTACAGGAACCTGGTCACCGGCGCTACAATCGGCATCCGAGAGGAGCTTCCCATGATGGCGGCTAGCGTCATCAAGATTCCCATCCTGGTGGCAGCCTTCCACCAGATTCGGACGGGCGAACATACAAAGAATGAGATATATGTGCTGCAGGAGGGAGATAAAAGGCCCTCCTGCGGCTGTTTGAACCGGATGCACGCAGGGCTTTCTGTGACCTACGAGGATTTGTGCAACCTGATGATCATCCTGAGCGACAATTCCGCCACCAACATCCTGATCAGGCTTTTGGGAGGCATGGACAGGATTAACGAGGATTTGCGGGAAATGGGCTATGAGACCCTGCAGGTGAACAGGCTGCTCTTCGACAGGGAGGCTTCCGAGAGGGGCATCCAGAACTATGTGTCTGCGGCGGAGATTGGGGACATGCTGGAGCGGATGTATCGGGGCAATCTTATAGATGTGGAATCTTCCGGGGATATGCTGGATATATTAAAGGAGCAGAGGTTGAACGGGAAGTTCCCCTTCCGGTTCCGGGGCCGGATTCCCATAGCCCACAAGACCGGGGAGGACGACGGCATCACCCATGATGTGGGCATCTTCTATGCGGAGGAGCCCTTTGTGCTGTGCTGCCTGGGGAATGGGACGGACTGCCCGGCCTTCGACCGGTTCATGCAGGACATTGCCTGGCGGCTCTATGAGGAGCAGGGCGGATGATTCGCCGGACTTGTAGTCTGACGGCTGAACGGGAACAGAAAGGGCAGACGAAGGGCCGCCAGGGGGCGGCAGAATGCGAGGAGATATGAGAGCGATTGCAGGAAAAGCCATAGTGCCCTTGCGAGAACGGCCGACCTCCGGGACGACTTTGGACGATGAGCTGCTTTACGGCATGGTGGTGGAGATTCTGGAGGAGGCAGCGGACGAGGAGGAAGGGGAGGCTGTTCCCTGGGTGTCCGTCCGGACGCCGTATCGCTATACTGGGTACTGTAAGAAGGAAGACCTGATTCTGGATCAGGCGCGGGTGGCGGCCTGGGAGGCCGGGGAGCTGTGCGTGGTCATGCAGGGCTTTGCGGACGTGCTGGACGAACCACGGGTACAGGGCGTGTGCCTGGAATCCCTGGCAAGGGGCGGCAGGCTCCTGGCGCAAGAGGCCACAGAAGAAGCGGGCTGGGTCTGCGTGGAGCTGGCGGACGGCAGGCGGGGATATACCAAGGAGAAATTCTTGGGCCCCTATTACGGCGCTCCCTTTACGGCGGACGAGGACGCGTTCCGGAAGCGCCTGGTGGAGATGGCGAAGGGGTACCTGGGCACCCAGTACCGCTGGGGCGGGAAGAGCACATTAGGCATAGACTGCTCCGGCCTGACCAGCATGTGCTACATGCTCTGCGGGGTCTATATCTACCGCAACGCCGGGTACGTGGCCGACTTCGCGGTGCACGAGATTGCCGCGGCGGAGAAGAAGCCGGGGGACCTGCTGTACTTCCCGGGCCACATCGCCATGTACATCGGGGACGACAGGTACATCCACTCCACCGGGAGGAACGGGGACGACGGAGTCGTCATCAATAGCCTGAACCCTGCCCATGAGGACTTTCGGGAAGATTTGCTTAAAATGCTGGAGCGTGCGGCAAGCATGTTCTGACGGCGCGTCCGGGGAAGCAGCTTCCTTTGGAGGAGAGAGCCGCGGGCTTTCGCGGGTTTTTATCAATCAGATGAAATGAGGTTTGATATCCATGAAGATAATCATAGCCGGCAATGGCAAGATGGGGGCGGCCCTGACCCGTCAGTTGGCCGCCGAGGGGGACGACCTGACTTTGATCGATTCCAATATGAAGGTATTGGAGTCCAGCGAGGAGCGGTACGACATCATGGTGGTGCACGGGAACTGCGCCTCCATGGAGGTGCTGACCCAGGCGGGGGTGAAGGAGGCCGACCTGCTGATTGCCATGGCGGGGGCGGACGAGGTGAACCTGCTGTGCTGCATGACAGCCCATGGCCTGAATCCCGATATCCATACTATCGCCAGGGTCTGCAACCCGGAATACACGAACCAGATTTACGCCATGCGGGACATGTTCGGCCTGTCCATGGTGGTGAACCCTGAGAGACAGGCGGCAACGGAAATCGAGCGCCTTTTGAAGTATCCGGGGTTCTTAAAGCGGGACACCTTCACCAAGGGCCGGGTGGAGATTGTGGAGCTGCGGATCGATGAGCGCAGCAAGCTGTGCAATGTGGCGCTGAACGATATGGACGGCATCGTCAAGTGCAAAACCCTGGTCTGCGCCGTGCTGCGGGACGGCAAGGCCGTGGCCCCGGGAGGCAATTTCGTGCTCCGGGCGGGCGACCGCATCTATGTCACGGCCTTCACAAACGTCCTGGCCACCCTATTGAAGAACCTGGGTGTAGTCACCCACAAGGTGAAGCGGGTGATGCTCTGCGGCGGCGGGCGGGTCAGCTACTACCTGGCCAGCCAGCTCCAGAACAGCGGCATCCAGGTGCAGATTGTAGAGCAGAATGCCGAACGGTGCAGGCAGCTTTCGGCCATGCTCCCTAACGCCTGTATCATACAGGGGGATTCCAGCAGCCAGTTCCTGCTGGAGAGCGAGGGGATTTCGGGATGCGATGCCCTGGCTACCATGACGGGCATGGACGAGCTGAACATGATCATCTCCCTCTACGGGCTGAGCTGCGGCGTGTCCCAGGTCATCACCAAGCTGGGGCATATCGAGAATACGGATCTTCTGGGCAACCTGTCTTTGGGAAGCGTGGTCAGCCCCAAGGAGCTGTGCTGCAATACCATCGTGCAGTATGTGAGGGCCATGAAGAACCAGACCGGCGCGGCCCTGACGGTGCACACCTTAGCGGACGGCCAGGCGGAGGCCATGGAATTCCTGGCGGACGAGAGGACGAAGAACTGCGGCAGGCCCCTGAAGACCCTGAAGTTAAAAAAAGGCGTGCTGGTGGTGTGCATTTCCAAGGGCGCGAGGATGGAGATTCCAAATGGCGATTCGTATTTCAATATAGGGGATATCGTCTATATCGTCACGGGCAGGGAGAGGACGATCTATCAGTTGAACGATATTTTCGAGTAGGATGAATCTGGGCATAGGGGTGTAAAGGATAGACATGAACTATAAGATGATGGGAAAGTTCATCGGCAGGATACTGATGGTGGAGGCCGTATTCATGGTACCTGCCATGCTGATCAGTCTGTGGGAGAGGGAGTTCGGGGCGGTGATCGCCTTCATGTGGAGCCTGGGGGCCATCCTCCTGGCGGCGGGAGGGCTGCTGTGGATGGGCAGAGGCTCCCAGAAAAGGTTTTATGCCAAGGAGGGGCTGGCCTGCGTGGGCCTGAGCTGGATTGCCATGAGCCTTCTGGGCTGTCTGCCCTTTTTTCTTTCAGGGGTGATGCCCAACTATATCGATGCCCTGTTCGAGATTGTGTCCGGATTCACCACCACAGGGGCATCCATCCTGCCTGCGGTGGAGGACGTGCCGAAGGGGATCCTCTACTGGAGGAGCTTCAGCCACTGGCTGGGGGGCATGGGGGTGCTGGTGTTCCTGCTGGCCATCTCCTCCTCCGGGGGCAACGGCTTCACCATGCACCTGCTGCGGGCCGAGAGCCCTGGCCCAAATGTGGGCAAGCTTGTGCCGAAGATGAAGAAGACGGCCACGATCCTGTACCTGATCTACATCCTGCTGACGGTGCTGGACGTGATATTCCTGCTGCTGGGGGACATGCCCCTGTTCGAGGCGGTCTGCACGGCCTTCGGCACGGTGGGGACGGGGGGCTTCGGGGTGAAGAACGACAGCATAGCCGGCTACAGCCCCTATATCCAGAATGTGTGCACGGTGTTCATGCTGCTGTGCGGCGTGAACTTCAGCTGCTATTATCTGCTCCTGCTGCGCCAGGTGAAGAGCGTGCTCAGGGACGAGGAGCTGCGGCTGTACCTGGGGGCGGTGCTGGGGAGCGTATTGCTGATCGTATGGAACCTGCGGGGGTTCTATGATACCCTGGGGGAGACGGTGCGCCATGCCGCCTTCCAGGTGGTGACCATCATCACCACCACCGGCTTCGCCACCACGGACTACGAGCTGTGGCCCGGGCTGTCCAAGGCGATATTGCTGTGCCTGATGATCCTGGGGGCCAGCGCGGGCAGCACAGGGGGCGGCTTCAAATGCGGCAGGGCCCTGCTGGTGGCGAAGAGCCTGCACAGAAGCGTGCGCCAGGTGGTGCATCCCCAGAAAGTGGAGGTGGTGCGGCTCAACGGCCATCCGGTGGACGAGAAGGTGTTGCAGAACGTCAACGCCTATCTGGCGGCCTATGTGATAGTGACGATTCTGAGCTTCCTCCTGATCTCCCTGGACGGATTCTCCATTACTACGAATCTGTCTGCGGTATTCGCCTGCTTCAACAATATCGGTCCCGGCTTCGAGGCGGTGGGGCCTACCTGCAATTATGCCGCGTACAGCGATTTCTCCAAGCTGGTGCTGACCTGGGACATGCTGGCGGGGAGGCTGGAGATTTTCCCCATCCTGATACTGGCCACCAGGTCTACCTGGAGGCACCGATAGGGACTATATTCCCGCGAACAATGAGCCAGGCGGCCGTGCTTGCATGGCCAGTTGGCGAATGCCGCGAGGGTCAAATACCAAAGTGTCCGGAGGACACTTTCTGTCCGAAGGACACTTTCTGCTCTGCAGCGCTGCAAGCTTGATATCCCGTTGCTTGCAGCGGGGTATTTGATTTTCGCTTAACCCTTGCCATAGAGCGGAAACGGATTTATACTGAATCCAGGCATAGGTTTTTGACTGACGGCAGAATCCGGCGGCTGCCGGAGAGGAAATCCTGTAAGAACATAAGGAGGGCAATCAATATGATGAAACTGACACCGCCCATGGGGTGGAATTCCTGGAACACCTTTGGGGAGCACATCAATGAGCAGCTGATTTTCGAGACGGCGGACACCATGGTGGAGAAGGGGCTGCCGCAGAAGGGCTACGAGTACCTGGTCATCGATGATTGCTGGTCGATGAAGGAGAGGGACGGGCAGGGCCGCCTGGTGGCGGATCCGGAGAAGTTCCCCCACGGCATGAAGGCAGTGGCGGACTATGTCCACTCCAAAGGCCTGAAATTCGGCATGTATTCCTGCGCGGGGAACCTGACCTGTGCCGGATACCCGGGCAGCTTCGAGCATGAGTTCATCGACGCGGAGACCTTTGCGGAGTGGGGCGTGGATTTCCTGAAATACGACTACTGCTACCACAGCCCCATCATCCCCGGAAAGTATCTGTACCGGCGCATGGGGCTGGCCCTGGAGAACTGCGGGCGCGACATCCTGTTCTCCGCCTGCTCCTGGGGCATAGACGAGACCCACGAGTGGATCAAGACAACGGGGGCTTCCATGTGGCGCTCCACAGGGGACATCTTCGACACCTGGGAGTCCATCAAGGACCTGACCCGCCAGCAGGAGAAGCTCCATCCCTACAACGGGCTGGGCTGCTTCAACGACATGGACATGCTGGTGGTGGGCATGTACGGCAAGGGGCATGTAGGCCTGCAGGGCTGCAGCGATGTCCAGTACAGGACCCATTTCTCCATCTGGGCCTTCATGGGCTCGCCTCTGATGATCGGCTGCGACATCCGGAATATGAGCCAGGCCGCGCTGGAGATTCTGGGCAATGAGGAGGTCATCCGCATCAATCAGGACAGGCTCTGCCGTCAGCCGGTGAAGCTGGTGGGCACATGGTCCGGGGATGACCTGCTGCTGTACTCCAGGCAGCTGGAGAACGGCGACATCGCTATCGGCATGTTCAACCTGGGTGAGGGGAAGGCCGTGGCCAGGCTGAACCTGGACGAGCTGGGGCTGCCCTTCAGCACAGGCAGGACGCTGGACGCAACGGAGCTGTGGAGCGGGGAGAAGGTGGAGATTAAGAATGCCACCATGATCCGGGAGCTGGAGCCCTTCGGCTGCGCCATGATTCGGGCGAAGGTGGTCAGGCTGTGACAGGCGGCTGTATGCAGTGCGGCAAGGCCCTTACCTTTAACGAGGTGGGGGCCTACAAGAAATTCGTCAATCGGGGGAGCACAAGCTTCCTGTGTAAGACATGCCTGTCGGCGAAACTGGGGGTGACAGTGGAGCGGATCGACGAAAAGATAGAACAGTTCAGGGCCCAGGGATGCACGCTGTTCGTGTAGGGATGGGCAGAGAGGCGAAAGGGGAGCCTGGCCGGAAAGGGACGGTCAGGCTCCCTCTGTGCGCGGGAATCATTTTACGTTCTCTTTGGCTGCCGCGGAGGCCAGGGCGCGGTATTTTGCCTTCTCCTCCGCCATTTCCTCCACGCTCTTGGTGTGCAGCCGGAACCCCCTGGCGGGACGGAGGGGCAGAGTGCTTTCCTCCAGGCGCTTTTGTGCTTTCGGAATCTCCTGGCTGTACTGGGGAAGCCATTCCCTGCCGGCCACCAGCATCTCGTCCACCATCTGCCGGATCTCATCGGGGGTGCAGACCGCGCCGGTGAGGGGATCCATCATGGCCGCCTGATAGAGGAGGCTGATATCCCCATGGACGGCGGCTTCCACAGCCAGCTTCTGTACCCATACGCTGGCGGAGCAGATGGCTGCGCAGCCCAAGGGCAGGTCGCCCACCTTGGGGATGGAGATGCCATTGTAGTCCACATAGCAGGGCACCTCCACCACACATTCAGCGGGCAGGTTGGTGATGGCGCCATTGTTCATCACGTTGAAGCAGCCCCGATAGACCCGGCCGGTCTCCAGACCTTCGATGATATAGCTGCCGTGCTCGGTGGAGCGGCTTTCCGGCGTGAATTTCCTGGCGGGCTCCTTGAGCCAGTTGGGGAAGTCCGTCTCGAACCAGTTCCGGCTCTCCCGGCAGACCCTTAAGTACCCGGCGGTCTCCCCCTGGATCCAGGAGCTGTAGTTGATCCATTTCTCCATGTCCTCCGGGCGCTTGCGATACCACATCAGGTATTCCGACAGATGTCCGTTGGATTCCGTGGAATAATAGCCGAAATTCCGCATCACGTCCAGGCGGATGTTCTCGTCCTTCGCGAATTCCGCCTGCTTCATCAGCTCGTAGAGCTCCCCCGTGCGCTCCACGCCGTCTGTCTTCACGCTGACGTACCAGGTCTGGTGGTTCAGGCCGGCGCAGATGATGTCCACGTCCTCCTTTTTCCGCCCCAGCGCTTTCGCAATCTGTTCATGCCCGTGCTGCACCCCGTGGCAGAGGCCGTAGGTGGGCACTTTCCCGTATTTGTTGCAGGCCCAGGTGACCATGGCGTTGGGATTGGAATAGTTTAAAAGGATGCACCCGGGGGCAGCCACCTCCCGGATATCTTTGCAGAACCCCAGCATGGCGGCGATTCCTCTCTGGCCGTACATGATGCCGCCGATGCAGAGGGTGTCGCCCACGCACTGGTCCACGCCGTATTTCAGGGGGATGTCCACATCGGTCTCAAAGGCCTCCAGCATGCCGATCCGGACGCAGTTGATGACGTATTTCGCGTCCCGGAAGGCCTCCCTGCGGTCTAAGGTGGCATGGATCTTGATGGCAAGGCCGTTCTCGTCGATGTCCCTCTGACAGAGCTGGGTGACCATCCGCAGATTGTCAGGGTTGATGTCCGTGAAGGATACCTGGATATCATGGAACTCCGGGACCGTCAGGATGTCCGCCAAAAGCCCCCTGGTGAAGCCGATGCTGCCTGCTCCGATGAATGCTACTTTAAAAGACATGATTTTCCCTCCCTGTGTCATTTTTTGATGATTGGCAGCCATCCTGGACGCAATAATCGGAGGTTTACATTTTTACCGCCGGATGGTATGCTTGAATCATCCTTTTCCTCTATCATAGAGAAGGGGACGGCACTTTTCAACGGTAAGTATTTGATAAGGAAGGGTAATTTTTTGATGCAGGAGGAAAGAGCGGACATACTGGACAATTACGCGTTCCATTTCCTGGAGGACATGGAGGAGCCTTTCATACAGCTGGTGGCCATCGGCAGGGAGGCCAGGCATTCCGCCAGGTATCACCTGGAGAACAGCGGGAGAGGGGCATCCTATCTCCTCCAATATACCTTGGCCGGAAGCGGTACGGTGCGGATAGGCGGGCAGGAACAGCTCGTGGATGAGGGCAAGGCCTTCTTCCTGAGGATGCCGGGGGAGGAGGGCTATTATTTCGACGAGGGGCGCAACCGGGCTCCCTGGGAATTCCTCTTCGCCATATTCGAATGCCACGGGGCGGAGCGGTACTGCGGGCAGATAGAGAGCCATCTGGGGAAGGTCTTCTCCCTGCCCCGGGGGCATGAAGCCGTCCGGCTGCTGTTTGAGATGCACGCCATGGCGAGGGAGGGGAGGGCGCGGGATCCGTTCCTGCTCAGCAGCCGTGCCT
>CAMQOJ010000022.1 GCA_947003375.1 uncultured Lachnospiraceae bacterium | reverse complement strand
ACGGGGTGGGTGCTGGGCAGTACGGGCATGTTCCCCTTGAGCCAAGTGCGCAACAGCGAGGCACTGTATGAGCTGGCGGAGCGCAACAAAGGAGCCCTGGACAAGAATTACTGGCTGTACAATGAGGCCACGTCCATCGAAAGGGTCAAGAACTATGAATACAATGTCACGGGAGAGGGGAAGGGCCTCAGCCTCGTGATGACCTTCTCCAGCCTGATTTCCGACCCGGGCAGCGTCTTCATCGCCAATATCGACATGAATACCTGGAAGCGGTGGATTGGCCGGGCGCTGGGCGACTGCGAGGAGCTGGTGGTGCTGGACGCGTCCGGGGGGGTAGTTTACGCCACGGAGGACAGTCTGGTGGAGGACTGCAGACGGATGCAGGAGAATGGGAACGTGGAGGGGAGGAGCCGCAGGGTCAGGTCCGGGGTGGTAGATTACATGGTATCCTCCAGACGGTCGGATGTCCTGGGCTGGGAATACTACATCTGCTATGACATGGATCGGGGGCAGTTCATCGGGATGCGGCTGTCGGGGATTCTGGTGCTTGCGATTCTGGTCATCGTCGCCACATGCTTTTTCGTGACAGCTTATACGATATACAGACCTGTGGGCAGGCTGGTGCAGGGCGTGGCCAGGGAGCAGCAGATTGCCGGAAACGAACTGGAGTTTCTGGCCAGCAGGTTCGCGGATATGAAGAATGACCGGCAGGCGCTGGAGGCGGTGATGTATCAGCAGAAGGAGAGGCTGCTGGAGCTGTTCGAGCTGCGGCTGATGCGGGGGGAGGTGCGCTCCGAGGACGAGTGGAACGAGTATTTCGACAGTCTGCACCTGAGAAAGTGCAGATGCTTCGCGGTGGCAGTGGTGGTGCTGAACCTGCGGGAGGAGAACGGGGAGCAGAGCAATGTGAACGAGGACGCTATCTGCCTGAAGCTGGTGGAGGAGCTGCCGGATGCCCTCAAGGAGCTGACATGGATGCCGGTGGTATACAATGCCTGTGCGATTTTCGGCCTGTTCGGCGAGGACGATGAGGACGTGCTGCTGGAGCGGATTACGGATTTCTACGATGGGATGCGGGCCTTTTCGGAAGAGCGCTATGGGTACCAGATTCTGATGGGGGTCAGCGCGACGCATACCAGCCCCCGCCATATCAGGGCCGCCTACAGGGAGAGCATCAACGCTCTGACCCGGGAGATGTCCGGGGAATATAAGGCCGGCGAGGGGACGGAGGAGAGCAGGGAGGCGGAGAGAAGGGACTGCCGGTTCTTCCTGTCAAGCACCACTGTGCGCGGCAATGTGTATAGCCAGGCCTGTGAGAAGGAGATGCACAACTCCATCAAGGCCATGGACAAGGATCAGTGCTACAAGCTCATCGACGAATTCTGCCAGGAGCTGCGGGGAGAGGCTTCCAATGATAAGGCCATGGTCTACATACTGCGGATGGTGAACGCCGTCCTGCTGGCGGGTATCGATACGAAGATTGACATAGACAAGCTCTATCCCAACGGGCTGAAGCGAGTCTATGATGAGATCATAGAGATTATAGAGCCCGGCCGGGTGCGCCGCAAGCTGAAGGCCATGCTGATAGATCCGATTCTGGCGGCCAGGAGCGAGCTTCTGGCGGACAATTCCTATTCCATGCTGCAGGAGATCGAGATGCAGATCAGGGAGAGCAAGGGCAACATCACGCTGTCGGAGTGCGCCGGTGCCCTGGGGGTGCACCCCACTTATGTCTGGAAAGTGTTGAAGATGGAGAAAGGGAAATCCTTCATGGATTATGTGGAGGAGTATAAGCTGGAGGAAGCCATTCGCCTGCTGCTGCAGACGGACTTGACGGTGGCGGAAATCGCTGTCCGGCTGAACTACACCAACGCCCAGAACTTTATCCGCTTTTTCAGCAAGAGCACCGGGGTGACGCCCGGGAAGTTCAGGAAATTATATTGATTTTATGCTGGTTTTATCAGCTTTTTCGAGACAAATAATCATTTTCTTTCCGGACGGAAAAAGTCCCGGTAAGAAAATGATTATTTTTGTTATTGAGACTATGTGGAGACAAAATGCACAAAAAACAGGAGAAAAAGAAAGTGATTATAGACATAATCGATTTCATAGGGATAAAATCACATTATAAGGCAGGGGAAAAAGGCGAAAAGCCGACAAAATGCCGAAGAGAAAATAAGTTATAGAAGAAAGGTGGATTGGTATGGCAAAAACAAAAATGAAGAAAGGGTACATCACGCTTCAGGATGGACGTACCATGCGGGTGCAGAAGATGAGTACGCCCCAGTACATGGTTCAGCACAAGTGGCTGTATTTCCTTCTGCTGCCGGGGGCATTGTATTTCATCCTGTTCCGGTATGTCCCCATGGGAGGTCTGGTGATTGCTTTTAAAGAGTACAGCCCCTTCCTGGGCATGTGGGAAAGTCCATGGTGCGGATTTGACCAGTTTACGAAGTTTTTCACAGGCAATGATTTCTCCAAGCTGCTGGTGAATACCCTGGGAATCAGCCTGCTGCTGCTGGTGCTGTACTTCCCGGCCCCCATCATTCTCTCCTTATTTCTGAATGAGGTGCGGCACAGCGGATATAAGAGAGTGGTGCAGACGCTTGTCTACATACCCCACTTCGTATCGTGGGTCATCGTGGCCAGCCTGACGTATCAGCTCTTCAATGTGTCCGACGGTATCGTCAATATCATCATTAAGGGCATTACAGGCAGCTCGTGGGATGTGCTCTCCAAGAGTTCTACCTTCTGGGGGCTGATCGTAGGGCAGGATATCTGGAGAGAGACCGGTTACGGTACCATCGTATTCCTGGCGGCTCTGGCCGGTGTGGATCAGGAGCTGTACGAGGCGGCCAGGGTGGACGGCGCAGGGCGCTGGAGGCTGATGTGGCATATTACTCTGCCTGCCATCCGGGGTACCATCGTGATGATGTTCATCCTCCGGGTAGGCGGTATCCTGAATACAGGCTATGAGCAGATCTTCCTGATGAGGAATGACCTGAACGTGGCCAGGGCTGAAGTGTTCGACACCTACATCTATATGAGAGGTATCCGTCAGGGGCAGTATTCTTTCTCCGCGGCGGCAGGCATGTTCAAATCCGTAGTGGGTATGATACTGGTGGTAATCTCGGACCGTGTGGCCAAGGCCTGCGGTGAGAGCGGCATTTATTAGAAGGGAGGAGGCACACAATGGCGAAAGAGCATGTAGTAAAGGAAGGCGCCAAGGTGAGGAAGAGCACCGGCGACCGGATTGTGGATGTGATTATCTATGTGGCATTGGGACTGATTGCATTGAGTACCGTCTTGCCCTTCCTGTATGTGGTAGCCGGTTCCTTCGCAACGGAGAAGGAGCTGACGGAGAAAGCGTTTTTCATCATTCCCACACAAGTCTCCCTGAACGCCTATCAGTATGCCATCCGGACGGCGAATATATTGCGGGGGCTGAAGAATTCCATCATCCTGACCATCCTGGGGACGGTGATGTGCATGCTCTTCTCCCTGAGCTTCGCGTATCCCCTGTCCAAGATGCATTTCAGGGGCAGAAACTGGATTATGAATCTGGTAATCGTGACCATGCTGTTTTCCGGCGGCATGATTCCCTCCTACATGGTGATCAACGCCTACGGGCTGTATGATACCTACTGGGCGCTGGTGCTGCCGGCCCTGATCAATCCGTTCAACATGGTCATCATCAAAAAGTTTTTCACTGGGCTGCCCGTGGAGCTGGACGAGGCTTCCTATATGGACGGGGCCAACGATCTGCAGATTTTTACCAGGGTGGCGCTGCCCCTGTCCAAGCCGGTGATCGCTTCCATCTCCCTGTTCTACGGCGTGGGATTCTGGAATGATTATTTCAATTCCATGATTTATCTGCAGACGGCGGAGAAGTTCCCGATTCAGATTCAGCTGCGTTCTATCATACTGCTGTCTTCTACCTTTTCGGACGCGATGATGGATTTCTATGATATGAACGGTGCGCCCCCTGACAAGGCGGTGAAGATGGCATGTACCGTTATCGCTACGGTTCCTGTCCTGTGCATCTATCCTTTCGTGCAGAAATACTTCACCAAGGGCGTGATGGTGGGAGCTGTCAAAGGCTGAATAAGCGCAGAGGGCGCGCCTATTCAGCCGGAAGAATGCCCGAAGGGCATGGACATTCTTCCAGGTTGGGGTAATTGGGCAATTTAATAGCTGGTTCCGGCGGCGGAAGGCCGCTGCCGCAATCATAAATCAACCATTTCATTCAATAAGGAGGAGAAAATGAAGAAAAAGAGTTTGAACAAGGTATTTGCGCTTGCGCTTGCCTCCGCCATGACCTTAAGTCTGGCGGCCTGTGGGAACGACAGCGGAAGCAATGAGGGAAGCGGCAGCAGCGCCGGCAATGAGAGCAGCCAGTCCACGGCGGAGGATAGCTCCGCGTCAAGTGAGGAGAGCCAGCAGGACAGCGAGTCCTCCGAGTCCTCCCAGGAGGAGCAGCCTTCCGGTGAGCGGCAGACCATCACCTTCAGTGTTATCGATGTGAACGCAGGCAGCAACAATGTAGGTGAGTACGCTGAGCAGATTCTGAATCAGATTAAAGACTACACCAATGTAAACCTGGAGTTGACCTGGGTGGCCAACGATGCCCTGGCGGACAAGAATGCACTGTACCTGACGAATCCCGGCACCATGCCTCATATTATTACCTGGGGCGGTACTGTCACGGCCAATGTGGTAGAGGCGGCAAAGCAGGGGGCATTCGTGGATCTGAATGAATATGTATGGGACAGCGCAAAGTATCCCAACCTGTCCGGTATGTCCAAGGAAGTGGCGGCTAACCTCACTGTAGACGGCAAGCTGATTGCCATTCCCAGAACCCGTGTAGTAGGCCGTAATGGTCTGAGCTACCGTACTGACTGGTTTGAGAAGCTGAAGGACGAGTACAACCTGACCGAGCCCAACACGCCGGAAGCGGTGAAGGAGATGCTGAAGGCATTTACCTACGGCGATCCCGACGGAAACGGCGTGGATGACACCATCGGCATGGAAATGACCAAGCATACAGGACCTTTTGACATTATCCAGACCTGGTTCGGCTGCGGCAACGGATGGGCAGAGGTTGACGGACAGCTGGTTCCCGTATGGATGCAGCCCGAGTACATGGAAGCCGTTGATTACATCAAGAGCCTGTATGACGAGGGCTTGATGCCTGCCGACTGGCACACCCGCCCTACCGACGGATGGTCCGACGGATGTAAGAAGGGCGAGAACGGCGTATTCATCGACGTGCTGGATTCCGGAAAGCGTATCTGGAAGTATTTTGAGGATGAAGCCACATTTACGCCCTCTGTCGTAAACCCGGAGGAAGCCGCTCATATGACACTGCACGGCGCGGTAAACGGACACACGCTTGCGACCGCAGGCTATGCCGGATACTTTACACTGTCCGCCACCACTCTGGACACGCCGGAGAAAATCGAAGCCGCGTTGACCCTGCTGGATAAGCTCAACGATCCCGAGATGCTGGTTTTGACCCAGTATGGCCTGGAAGGCATCAACTATGACATAGTGGACGGCCTGCTGGTAGATACTGACAATACCGAGGAGGGCAAGGCTCTGGCAGAGAACTATCTGGGACTGAACCAGATGCTTCCTTTCCTGCCTACCACAGAGGAAACTACCGCAAGAGTTGAGCGTCAGATTGACAAGTATGATCAGGCACAGAACGAGGCTTATGAGGCAGCGCTTCCCTATGCGGTGATGAATCCTGCCATGCCCTATCTGGTGAATTCTCCCACATACGCCAGCGAGGGCGCTTCCCTGGACGAGGCGGCTACCGCGGCAAGGACTCAGTATATCTGCGGCGCTATCGACAAGGCTGCCTTCGAGGCTGAGCTTCAGCGCATCCGCGATAACGGCTATGATACCGTCATTGCGGAAGTGAACGAGCAATACAAGGCGAACCAATAATTCTTAATCAGTAATTCTGAATCAATAATTTACCTGGCAAGTGCCTGGGCGGTTCGTCCGCGGGCCAGTGACTTCGCCGCGGACGATAGGACGGGAAGGGCATCGATGCCGTTAAAGGCATCGGTGTCCCTTTCTGCCATCTTCCGGCGACTGGACAGACGGCAAGCCGGAGACCGCACAGGACCACAAGAGGAGCAGACGGATATGCATATAGATTTATCTGGAAAATGGAATATTTCCCTGGAGGCGGAGGACGGCGCGCAGACAGGGCAAATCCAGCTGCCGGGCATCCTGCAGGCAGCCGGATACGGAGACCCCATCACCAGGCAGACGCCCTGGGTCAGCAGCCTACATGATACGTTCTGGTACCAGCAGGAGGAATACCGCTATGCCCAGGGGGAGGGCGTGAACGTGCCCTTCCTGTCCCAGCCGCCCAGGCACTTTCTGGGGGAGGCTGTCTATGAGAGGGATTTCCAGATTCCCGTTGACGGCCAGGAGTGGCAGTTCTACATAGAGGTGGCAAGATGGCGCAGCCGGGTATGGATAGACGGAGTCTGCCGCGGGGAGGACTGTACGCTCTGCGGCCCCCATCATGTCAGGCTGGGCGTGCTGTCCTGCGGCAGGCATACCATCCGGGTGGCCATGGACAATTCCATGATTTACCCTTACCGTCCGGACGCCCATGGGGTGTCGGATGCCCTGGGAGGGACATGGAACGGCATGGTGGGCGAGATAGCCCTGATGACAGAGGAGGAGTACAGGGAGCGGGAGGCGGCGAAGAGCACCTATGCGGCCGCCCATCCCAGAACCGTGGAGGCATCCGGAAACCAGATCCTGATAGACGGAAAACCGTTCTATTTTCGCGCTACCCACTTCGGGGGGGATTATCCGCTGACCGGCCATCCCGAGACGGGGATGGCCTGGTGGCGAAAGCTCATGGGGACAATCCAGGCCTGGGGACTGAACGGCATCCGCTTCCACTCCTATTGCCCTCCCGAGGCGGCTTTCGCCGCGGCGGATGAGGCAGGAGTATGTCTGCTGGTGGAATGCGGCATGTGGAACCGCTTCGGGGACAGTTCCCAGGAGATGGAGATGTATGAGGTGCTGATGGCAGAGACCAGGCGCATCCTGGACAGCTTCGGGCATCATCCCTCCTTTGTGTTCTTCTCGCCCAGCAATGAACCCGGCGGTGCGTGGTATAAGGCGCTGCGCAGATGGGTCCGGGAGGCCAGGGAATATGACGAAACCTTAGGATATGGGGGCAGGAGGCTCTACACCGCCCAGTCCGGCTGGTTCTATGACGTACCCCCGGCCGAGATTCAGGGCACGGATTTCATCTATTTCCACCGCTCCGGATACGGCCCTTACCTGGGCGGCACGATTCGCAATCCCCTGGGCTGGCGGGGCGGAAATTACAGCCCGTCCTTGGAAGGCGTAAAGAAGCCGGTCATCTGCCATGAGCTGGGGCAGATTTGCGCTTATCCCGATTATGGCGTCATCCGCAAGTTCAAGGGCTACCTGCAGCCGGGGAATTACAGGGTGTTCCAGGAGAATGCCCGGGCCAACGGCATCCTGCCCTATGCGGAGGATTTCGTGAGGTGCTCCGGGGAGAACCAGCTCCGGCTCTACAAGGAGGAGCTGGAGGCGAATTGCAGGACGCCGCAGATACAGGGCTTCGAACTCCTGGATCTCCATGACTACCTGGGGCAGGGGACGGCTTTGGTGGGGATACTGGATCCTTTCTGGGAGAGCAAGGGGTATGGCAGCCCGGAGGCGTTCCGGGAATTCTGCGGGGACACGGTGCTGCTGGCCAGATGCAGCAGCTATGTATGGAGGAGCACAGACAGGGCCGTGATTCCGGTGGAGGTCTGCCATTATGGGAAAGAAGCTGTCAAAGAACCCATCGTGGTGTGGACGCTGCGGTGCGGCGATGCCCTCTGGCGGACAGGGGAATTGCGGACAGAGGAAATCCCCTGCGGATGCAATACGGAAATCGGTGATATTATAATCGATTTCAGGGAAATCACCCGGGAAGCCGGACTGACAGAGAGCAGAGAGCTGGAGCTTATGCTGGAATTGCTGGATTCCCAGGATACATATGACACATCGGGGCAGAGGGCCGTCATGAGCCGCAACCGCTGGAGCATGTACGTATTCCTGGACTGCGGGCAGGATGCGCAGTCCGGCGGGGTCTTGTATACAAGGGACTGGGCGGAGGCCAGAAGCGCCCTGGAGGCGGGCGGAAGGGTGGTATTCTCGCCCTATCTGTCGGATCTGGGCTATGAGTGCCCGGCGCTGTCCGCCAGAAGCGTGGACTGGAACGGGCAGATGGGCCCTTCCTGGCGGCGTACCATGGGAATCGTGGTGCGGGAGAGCCATCCGGTCTTCCGGCATTTTCCCACGGGGCGCTCGGGAGGCTGGCAATGGGAGGACATCCTGGAACAGGCCAGGGGGTTCTGGATGGAGGGCCTGGAGCAGGTGGAGCCGATTGTACAGCCCATCGATGACTGGAACAGGAACCTGCTGCAGAGCCTGCTGTTCGAGGCAAAGGTCCTGGGAGGGAGCCTTTTGCTGGTCTCGGCAAATCTGGAGGGAAGCTTCGAGGAGCGCCCAGGGGCCTACTGCCTGAAGCAGGCCATCCTGCGCTATGCCTCCTCGGAGGATTTCGCGCCGTCCGTGGAAGCCCAGGCGCAGTCTCTTGAGGCAAAGCTCTTCCCCATGCTGCGGATGGAGGAGCTGACGGAAAAGGTCCTATATAGCTGCAGCCAGGTCAGAAACGGAGGCAGCCTTGTGACAGCGGATCCGAATTCTTCTGTCCGGGCGGAGGCGGAAGGGTTTCCCATTGAAATCACCATCCTGCTGCGCAGGCCGATTGCCATGAGGGGGATTCTCTATGTGCCGGAGCAGCGGGACAGAGGGCATGAGGGGTTCGTCAGGGACTACGCGATAGAGATAAGGCATGGGGAAGAGGCCGGATGGGAGTCAGCGGCGCAGGGGACGCTCCAAAATACCTGCCGTTCCCAGAAGATAGCTTTCGACAGGGTAAGGACGGGGGATGCAATCCGGCTGAAGGTGCTCTCCGCATATGGGTGCGTGGACAAATACGTGTGGAGGGAGAGCTCCGAGGGGTGGCACCGGGTCTTCCAGCCACTGGAGGCCATCGTACAGATAGGCGGTCTCCATGTCCTCTGCGAGGAAGACGGTCCTCACGGGGACATCTATGCATCAGGGAAGGCGCGGGGTTCCCGCACAAAGGAAATCGATTTTTAGGAACCCAGTTCCGGTTTCAGGAAGGGAGGAAGGAAATGAAGCTGCATTTATTGGAGGGAACCAAGGCGGAGGGCTATACGACCTTCGGCTGTATGTGGAGACAGGGAGAGTGCACGGAGGAGACGGAATACCTGTGCAGGCGGCAGGCGGCAGACGGCACGGGGCAGGAGGAGATTCCGCTGCAGTCCAGAATCACGGCCTACTGGCCGGACGGCTCGGTAAAGTGGACGGCCCACACGGCGGACGCGGCGCGGCTGGGGCAGGACATCGAAGTGCTGCCGGGAAAGCCGGGGAGCGTAGGCGGCATGGAATGCGTGGAGACGGATAAGGAAATCCTGCTCCGCGCGGGGGCAGTCACGGTGACTGTCAGGAAGGACGGGAGACATCTGTTCGAGTCTGCGGCGAAGGACGGCAGGAGCTATCTGCGGGACGCTGAGCCCGTATTAATCCTGGAGGAGCCGGTCATGCTCCAGGGAAACCCCGCCAAAGTGGAGAAAAGCTATATAAGCCATATCACGAATGTGGCCGTGGAGGAGACAGGGAGCCTGAGGACAGTGATACGCTATGACGGAATCCACCGCTCCTCCTTGCGAGAAGAGAGATTGCCGTTTATAATCAGGATGGAGGTGGGATATGACAGTACTGTCATAAAATTCACCCATACCTTCCTGTATGACGGGGATGAGGACAAGGATTTCCTGAAGGGGATGGGAATCCGCTTCCTGTCGCCCATGGCCGGGGAGCTGTATAACCGCCATGTGAAATTCGCGGGGGACTACGGCGTGTTCCATGAGGCCCTGGTGCCGCTGACGGCATGGCGGCCCAAAATGCCGATTGCCCTTTATCAGAGACAGATGGCGGGAGAGAAGATGCTGCTTTCCGGCGAGGCGCGGGAGATGGCGGACAAGGTGCTGAAGGATGCGCCGGTCTGGAGCGAGTACGCGCTGTACCAGGACAGCGCCAGCCACTTTGGCATCAAGAAGAAGCAGAAGGGGGAGAACCTGTGCTACATCGAGTCCCTGCACGGACAGCGGGCGGCGGGCGCGGCGGCGTTCGGCTCCGAACACGGCAGCGTGAAAGCGGCGGTCAGGGATTTCTGGGAAAAATATCCCTCCGGCATCACCTGCAGGGGGCTGGACGGAGAAAACGCGGAATGCACCCTGTGGTTCTGGTCTCCGGACGCGGCGGCCATGGATTTCCGGCATTATGCGGACAGAGGGTACAATCAGGTCTGCTACGAGGGATACGATTACAAGGGGGCGATGCCAGACGGAATCGCCTGTACGAACGAGTGCAGCGTGGCGTTTTCGGATGTGATGATTACGGAGGACGGGGAGGTGGAGGCGTTCGCCCAGTCCGTGAACCATCCTGCCGTCTACGTGGGGACGCCGGAGTTCTATCATGAAATGAGGGCGTTCGGCTACTGGTCGCTGCCCGCCGGGGAGGGCGCTGCGGAGACGGAGCGGTGGCTGGAGAGTCAGATGGAGCAGGTTTTCGACTTTTACAAGGGGGAGATCGAGCAGCGCGGCTGGTACGGCATGTTCAACTACGGCGATGTGATGCATACCTACGATTCGGTGCGCCACCAGTGGAAATACGATATGGGCGGCTATGCGTGGGACAATACGGAGCTGGTGCCCACTCTGTGGCTGTGGCTGTACTTTCTGCGCACCGGCAGGGGGGATGTGTACAGGGTGGCGGAGAAGCTGTCCCGCCATGCCAGCGAGGTGGACGTCTACCACATGGGCAGATATAAGGGACTGGGCTCCCGGCATAATGTGCGCCATTGGGGGTGCCCCTGCAAGGAGGCGCGGATTGCCATGGCGGGGCATCACAGGGTCCTGTACTATCTGACCGGGGACAGGAGGCTGGAGGACATCTTCGAGGAGCTGAAGGACAATGAGATGAGCTTCCTGAACAAGGATCCCCTGGGGGACTTCTTTAATAAAAAGGACATGGTCTATCCCAGCCATGCCCGCAGCGGCCCGGACTGGTCGGCCCTTTGCTCCAACTGGATGACCAGATGGGAGAGGTTCCACGATGAACGATATCTGGACAAGATTCGGACGGGAATCGAGGACATCAGGAAAGCGCCCTTAAGGCTGGCCTCCGGCCCCGATTTTGAGTTCGACCCCGCCACCTGCCACCTGCGCTATATCGGAGAGCGGACCACGGGAGGATGCCACCTGCAAATCTGCATGGGCGCTCCTCAGATATGGACGGAGCTGGGGGATTTGATGGGCGATGAGGACTGGAAGGAGATGCTCGCCGAGCTGGGCAGCATTTATTTCATGACAGAGGAAGAGAGGGACAGGGCCACGGAAGGGCTCACCGGCAGCAGGGAATTCACCTTTCCCTTCATGGCGGCGGGCATCGGCGCCTATGCCGCCGCTTACCGAAAGGACGGCGAGCTGGCCAGGCGGGTCTGGAAGGAGCTGCTGAGCACGATCATCAATGGGGAAAGCCGTGAGGGCTTTAATCAGAGAAGGATTGCGAATCAGGGCAACCGGGAGGCTCTGCGGGAGATTCCCTGGGTCTCCACCAATTTCGTTGCGCAGTTTTGCCTGAACGCCATCATGGCGCTGGAGCTTATCCGGGACTGGATTCCGGCTACCCTGAGAGAGGCCGGGGAGCTGACAGTGGATGGAGAGGAGCATTTCCGCAGGGCATAAGCCATGTCCCGCCAGAAAGGATGGAGGATAGAATGAAGGTCTATACATGCTTTCCGGAAGGAAAGACAAAGGCGCTCACTATGAGCTATGACGACGGCAGGCTGCAGGATGAGCGCCTGGTGGATATCTTTAACAGAAACGGAATCAAGGGGACGTTCAACCTGAATTACGGCCTGATGGGAAGGGATGGGAACCGCATTGCCAGGGAGAGGGTCAGGGCGCTCTACCAGGGCCATGAGGTGGCCACCCATTGCCTGACCCATCCTACCATAGCCCGCTGCCCCCTGGTGGAGGCGGCATATGAGATCCTGGAGGACAGGAAGGGGCTGGAGGGCCTGACAGGCGGGCTGGTGCGGGGGCATGCCTATCCCAACGGCTCCTACAGCCCGGAGATCAGGGCGCTGTTCCGCCAGCTTGGGATTGCCTATGGCAGGGTAGTGGAGGCGAGGGCGGATTACGAGCTGCCAAAAGACCCCATGGAATGGCATCCCACCTGCCACCACAATGACCCGGAGCTGATGGAGAAGGCGGCGTTCTTCGCAGAGTTCGGAAAGCGCCAGTACCTGAAGCTGATGTATGTGTGGGGGCACAGCTATGAGTTCGACGACAGGGACAACTGGGGCGTGATGGAGGAGTTCTGCAGGTACATGGGAGGCAGGAAAGACATCTGGTATGCCACGAACATAGAGATTATCGACTATATGGAAGCGGCAGGCCGTCTGAAATTCTCAGGGGACAATGGGATGGTGTACAATCCCGGCGCTGCCAGTGTATGGCTGCAGATAGATGACAGGGCGATTGTGGAGGTGAAAGGCGGCGCTGCGGTCAGCCTTTTGCCGGCATGAAGCCCAAGGCAGAGGAGGGCTTAAACGGAACAGCACCTGCCATGAGGGCAGCGGAAAGGAGACAATATGCTTCGTTTGGAATATGACAAGGAACAGATTGAAGAGACGATCGACAGAATCGTGAGGAAGACCATGAACATGGACCTGACATGGGACTGGCCCTGCGGGGTGGCCTATTACGGCATCAGCGAGGCCTATGAGAAGACCGGGAAGGAGGAGTATCTGACCCTTTTGCGGGACAGGGTGGACGAGCTGATCGACCTGGGGCTGCCAAAGGTATGGACAGTGAACGCCTGTGCCATGGGGCACTGCCTGATTACGCTGTACAATGCCACGAAGGAGCAGAAATACTACGATATCCTCATGAGCAAGATGGCCTACCTGACAAGAGACGCACTCCGGTTCGGAGACCATGTGCTGCAGCACACTGTGTCCGCGGCCAACGACTTTCCGGAGCAGGCATGGTGCGACACCCTTTTCATGGCGGCGTTCCTTATGTTGCGGGTGGGCGTCATGAATAAGGATGAGGATATGATCGACGATGCGCTGAACCAGTATTACTGGCATATCAAATACCTGCAGAATCCGGACAGCGGCTTTTATTATCATGGATACGACAATATCGCGGGAGGCCATATGTCCGGAATCTACTGGGGACGGGCCAACGCCTGGGCGGCTTTCACCATGGCCCAGGTGGGCGGGGTGCTGCCGGAGTGCTACCTGTATCCCAGGTACATGGACGTGGCGGGCTCCCTGAACGAGCAGCTGGCGGCGCTGAAGACCGTGCAGACCCAGGACGGGCTGTGGCGGACAGTGCTGGACGATGCGGATTCCTATGAGGAGGTCTCCGCTTCCGCGGGAATCGCCGCGGCCATGCTCCTTAGGGGCAATCCGCTGCATTCCAAGTACATCAACAAGTCCATCAAAGGGCTTCTGGCCAATGTCAGCAAAGAGGGCAAGGTGATGAACGTTTCGGCGGGGACGGCGGTGATGCGGGATAAGGAAGGTTACAAGGGAATCTCCAGGGACTGGATCCAGGGCTGGGGGCAGGGGTTTATGCTGGCATTCCTTTCCACCTTGCTGGTGTCCGATACCATAGAGAAGGATGGTGCTCTGTAGGATGTTTTATAGACGATTTATTTTTGGGAAGGTTCCATCTGAAACAGGGGCGGAAGGCAGAACTGGATCGGGGGATTATGCCGAAACAGGGACGGAGGATGCCGCTACGGTCCGTGTCAGGGCCGGGGATTTCTATGAGCCGGGCCGGGGATACGGCTTCGTCACAGAGAAGAACCGCAGGGAGCAGGAGCGCCTGAGGGTGCCGGAGCTGAACTCCGCTTTCGATGCGGCCTGCTGGTATCAGAATCAGGAGCTGACCCTTGTGGAGGAGGATCGGTTCGGCTGCTTTCTGGATTCCGATGGGGAAATCGCCCGTCTGGAGAAGGGGGCGGGAGCGCCCTTTGAGGGAGAGCATAGGCGGATTCCTCTTTCCTTTAAGCTGGATGTGCCCTGTCAGGGGAATTATAAGGTGACTGTGGAGATTCGTTCAGAGCAGCCCATGAGGGACGTGCTGATCTTCACGGGGCGCAGGCATCTGGGATACCGGGGGGATGTGCCCGGGGAGGGTTCTTCGAATGGATTCGGACCGGAGGGCGGCCTCCATGCGCAGGGGACAGAATATGGCCAAGAAGACGGGACAGACATAGGGAAAGGGTTTTCCTGCACCATGATGGCCAATGTCTGCGACATCGTGCCAAGAGGGCATAGGTCGGTCTACGAGGACAGGACGCTGGACATCACCGTTGTCGCCGACAGGCCTGTAATCACTTCGGTTGTAGTGGAGGAGGCGGAATGCCCGACGGTCTTCATTGCGGGGGACTCCACAGTGACGGATCAGAGCGCGGACTATCCTTATGCGCCGGGAAGTAGCTATTCCGGCTGGGGGCAGATGATATCCGCGTATTTGGAGGGAAATATCGCCGTTTCCAACCATGCCCATTCCGGGCTCACTACCCAGAGCTTCCGGGAAGAGGGACATTACGGAATCGTGGAGAGATACATCAGGCCCGGAGACTACTATTTCTGCCAGTTCGGGCACAACGATCAGAAGCTGGAGTCCCTGAAGGCGGAGGAGGGCTACCGGAGGAACCTGATCCGTTATATCCGGGAGTGCAGGGAAAGGCGTGCTTTTCCGGTGCTGGTGACGCCGCTTGCCAGAAATACCTGGAAGGGCAGCGATGGAAGCTATAATGACCTGCTGGAGGAATATGCGGCAGTCTGCGTCTCTATCGGGCATCAGGAGGATGTGCCCGTCCTTGACCTGCATAAAAGGAGCATGGACTTTATCAGGGAGATGGGGCTGGAGGCTTCCAAAGCCTACTTTTTCCCGGGAGACTATACCCACAGCAATGACTACGGCGGGTATTTCATGGCAGGGCTGGTTGCGCAGGAGATTCGGGAGGTTTGCGGCAGGCGGAAAGAAGCGAAATATCGTTTTTTGGCGGACTGCGTGACGGATGGCTTCGGAGCATGGCGGCCTGGGGAGCGCATTGTGCCGCTGACGAGACCGGCGGATTGCGGGGAGACGCCCGAAGCGAAAGAGATGCCCATTCTTTCCGATGGAAGAGACTTGTCGGAGCCCTTGGACAGGGTATCTGCCCTGGAGCTGGTAATCAGGACGGCCGGTTTTTTCCCCACCAATGTCTACAATGACATGTTTACCGATGTAGTGGGGCATGAGTGGTATGCGGGAACGGTGGAGTGCGCTTACCAGAACGGGATAATCGACATGGGACTGGTCGAGGACGGGAGGTTCCGGCCATTGCAGCCTGTCACGCTGGAGGAGTTCCTGGTCTTTGCGGTGAACGGATACAGGAGCCGGAAGGCGATTCCTGAGAATGGGAGTATCGGGAAAGCATGTGACGGGGAAAGCTGTCGGATACAGACAGACATTTCGGAACCCAGGGCTGAAAAAGAGATGTGGGAGCGCGGCTGCGCCTATGACGGGAGATGCAGGGAGGCTGCGCTGCCCTATATACAGGCCGCCTGCAGGCTGGGACTGATTCCTTGTGATGGCAGTGCAGAGCTGGGACAGGGAATCACCAGAGGCGCTGCCGTGGAGCTTTGCAGGAAACTGGGAATATAAAATATGAGGGGAAAAAGAGGCTGAAAAGCAGTGCTTTCAGCCTCTTATAATGCGCAGGCCCGAACGGAGGACGCCGCCAAGGCGGTGTGTGGGCTGTATGTCAATCTTTTTCGAAAGAATATGTATGTGAATAAGTATGCGTGAAAAATGTCATGCAAAAAATGTCATGAATGTCTCGCACAGGAACACCACCCCGCAGCACAGCACGGCGATTCCAATCATCTTCATGCCCTTCCAGGCGGCGATGACGCCGACGGCCAGCGCCAGGATCCCGGCCAGGGGCGCCTGGGGCGCGGCGAGGATGGCGGGAAAGGTCATCACCGCCAATGTCACATACGGCACATAGTATAAAAAGGAACGTATGAACGGATTCCTGATTTTCCTGCGGATCAGGGTCAGCGGCAGGATGCGGATCAGGCCGGACACCGCCGCGGCCACCAGTATGTACAGATAAATGTTATGCGTCATGTCCCTTCACCTCCCCTTCCTGCCTCTCGTCTGTCCTGTCCCCTGCCTCGTCCTTTTCCTTTATGGGAAAGAGGAGGGCCGCCGCCCCCGAGATCAGCACCGTGAGCAGGCTGATCTTCATGCTGTCGGAGAGCCTGTCGAATAAGGGGATCCTGGACATGATGAAGCTGGCCAGGAAGCTTGCGGCGACCACGCCCCCCACGACCCGGCTGGCCTTTGCGGCAGGGATGATGATGGCGATGAACATGCCGTACAGGGCTACGCTCAATGCGCTGACCAAGGACACCGGCAGGACATTGCCCGCCACCACGCCCATGGCCGTGCCAAAAGCCCAGCTTGGCAGGGCGATCGTCATGGCCCCGTAGGTGTAGAAGGGGTTCAGCGTGCCCGGCTTGCCGACGCTGATGCCGAAGATTTCGTCCGTGATGCCGAAGCCTACCAGCAGGCGGTGGCCGCAGCGGGCGGCGGAGTCGAATTTCTGGCTCAGGGCGCAGCTCATGAGGAGGTAGCGCATGTTGGTGATCAGGATGACGAAAGCCATCTCCAGATAGGGCGCGCCTGCGGAGATGACCGTGAATTCCGCGTATTCCCCGGCGGAGGCGTGGTTCAATATGCTGGAGAGGAATCCCTGGAAAGGGGTGAGGCCGGCCTTTTTGGCCACTATCCCCAGGGAAAAGGCCACGGCGAAGTAACCGGCGGCGATGGGGACACCGTCCCGGAGGCCGTTTGCGAAAGCTGTTTTGTTGCTGGACATATCTGTAGTCCTTTCTGTTACGTTCTTATGCGGGCATTGTGTGGATGCAATCAATGATATCTTATACGACTTCATCCTTTTTTTCAAGGCAAATTATCGGCTGTATAAAACCGTATCAAATATTTTTGAGTGCGGAATGGTTTTAGATTTGCTATGCATTTTTCAAAGGAGCGATTCGTCAAGACATTGAAATGCGAACCCATAGGCGGCCAGGTCCCCACGTTTGGGCTGGCGGCCTGGACCACTGTGAGATGATGACGGATTTCTGGAGGAAATATGGCAATTACGAGGAATGTGGGAAGAATTTCGGATAGGGATAAGTTCGGGCAGACACAAGAAATATAGATAAATTCCAAGAATAGTTGATGACTTGCCTTGCAAAATTAAGTAAAATAAAGTATAACGGAAAGAAGGAATGGAGAGGCGCGATGGCAAGGGTGAGGATGCAGGACATAGCCAATCAGGTGGGCGTAAGCGCGGTGACGGTGCACAATGCACTGGCAGGGCGCAAGGGGGTCAGCGATGAGGTCAGGGAACGGATTCTGGACAAGGCCCGGGAGATGGGATACTTCCAGAACCAGAAGAAGACGGCTGGTAAGGCGGCCGGTCTGCGGAGCATCGGCATCCTGATCTCGGAGAGATATCTGGCGGACTACATCACGTTCTACTGGAAGATTTATATGGAGATTGCCATGGCGGCGCCGGAGAGGGGCTGCGCCGTGATGGCGGAGGTCTTGAAGCATGATGCGGAAAAGGCGGGGAGGCTCCCCCGCTTCGTGGAGGAAGGCGCGGCGGAGGGCCTGATCGTCATGGGGGAGGTTGACCGGGAATACATCGGGCTCTTGAAAAGCAGCACGAAGATGCCGGTGATCTTCCTGGATTTTTACTACAAGGACATAGCGCAGGACGCGGTGGTGACGGACGGCTTCCACGGCATGTACCTGATGGCGGAGCACCTGTACGAGAGGGGCTTTAGGCGCATGGCCTACGTGGGCTCCATCCATGCCACCAGCAGCATCATGGACAGATACTGCGGCTTCCGGCGCTGCCTGCTGGAGCACGGCGTACCTTTCCGGGAGGAGTGGCTGCTGGAGGACCGGGACGGGACCGGGGAGATCATCGTGAAGCTGCCGGAGGAGCTGCCGGAGGCCTTTGTCTGCAACTGCGACCTGGTGGCCGGCAGGCTGATCGAGGAGCTGGAGAAGCGGGGAGTCCGGGTGCCGGAGGACTGCTCCGTGGTGGGCTTCGACAATTACCTCTATCCGGGCCTGCCGGACAGGGGGATCACCACCTATGAGGTGGACATGAAGGCCATGGCCCAGGCCGCCCTGGGGAAAATGCTGGCCAGGCTGGACGGCTCCGATGGGGCGGGGCGGATGGAGCTGGTGAGCGGGCATATCGTGGAAAAAGCCACAGTCAGGGCGAGCGCGCGGTGAGGCTTGCCCCGGGTGCCGCGGCGGACGGCCGTGGCGGGAAGCCCGGGAAGAGGGTCCGGGACGTGAAAGAGGGGATGCGTGAGAGAGCGGGCGGGGTATTGCACAGGGGGTCAGGCAATGGC
>CAMQOJ010000021.1 GCA_947003375.1 uncultured Lachnospiraceae bacterium | reverse complement strand
ACCAGTTTTTGATAATTTCGATCTCTGTCGTGGGTTTTCAGTGCATGCTTCCTGGCATTGCGACAATATTCGTCCCTTTTCCGGGGATCGCGCCACATTTCAAGCACCGCCTCCGCCAGCCGCCCGGACACCGCCCCCAGCTCTCCGGCCCCTTCCGTCCCCGGGCCCCCGGATGCGCCGCCGTGGTCAGACCCCCTGTACAGGATGCCGTCCACCCCTCCCGTAAATATGCTGGAGACACCGCCCACGTCCGCGCTGACACAGGGCACCCCCAAAAGCATGGCCTCCCCCAGGGAATTGGGGGAATTCTCCACAGAGGAACAGCAGACGAACAGGCCGCACTTTAGGTATCTGTCCCGCATCTGCCCCGCGTCCAGCTTCCCCAGGAAGCACACCCGCCCCTCCAGTCCCAGGCCTGTCAGCATTTCGCGCAGAAATTTCCCATAGCCCGATATCTTCAGTTTCTCCTTCCATGTGCCGTATGCCACGAGACTGTTTCCCGCCACATACAGCTTCGCCTCCGGGTATTCCGCCAATATGATCCGCAATGCCCGCAGCATATAGTGCAGCCCCTTCAGAGGATAGTCCCCCTGGCTCAGGAAGATGGAATGGGGCTCGCAAGCCTCCGGATCCCACACCGGCCCGTAGAATTCCGGCCGCAGGCTCTCGTTCATCTCAAAATACCGGGCCTTCGGATTCCAGTCCTCGGTGTGCATCCTGTCCCACCGGGTGCGCCCGGTGATGTTCCCGGCCAGGCCCACGGCCTCCCGCTCCATGGCCCCCCGCAGGGCGAACTTCTCCCGCTGCCGCCTCAGGCTGTCCCTTTTCAGCATGTCCCGCAGGGTCGCCCGCCGGACCGTCCGCTCCGGCAGATCCGCGTAGTAATGCTCCGCAATCAGCGTACAGAGCCCCTGCAGGCCCAGCAGCAGCCTGTCCTTCCTGGGGAAGGCCCTGCACATGGCCAGGGTGTGGGGAAATTCCGTGCCGAAGCAGTGCACGATATCCGGCCCTGCTATAGAGACGATTTTTTCCAGCACATGTTCCAGCCTCCCGTCATATTTTTCCGCGTGCCCCACGTCCTCCGGGAAGCCGTAATAGGAAAAGGAGACCCGCTCCCCGGCCCCGCCGGTTTCCGCGTCCACCGTCCCGGCGCGGAATTCCTGTCCCGGCGCAATCATATGCCCGGGCAGCGGGAACGCCACGGACAGCCGGATGCCGCTCTCATGGCAGCCTGCCAGCACAGCCCCGGCCATCCCGCTGACCCAGCCCTCTTTATTGGATGCCTCCATGCCCATCTGACGGGCAGCCGCAGGCAGCACCTGGTTGCACAGCCACAAGACCTTCATAGCCATTTCCCTCTCCTTCCATCCGCTTCCGGCTCCTCACAGCGCGCTGCCGGGTCCTGTATCATTGAAAATCCAGTTCAGGTACGGAAGCAGCCTTACATCAATCGCGTACATCCCCCTCAACAGCAACAGGAAATAACATCCGAAAGCCCCAATCACACCCGCACGGCACAGCCTCCGCAGCCACTTCCAGGGTATCCGCGCCAGAAGCCGCGGCAACAGGAATATCTGGGATACGATCATATAGTAGCCTACCCTGGACACCTCCGGAATAAAGGAGCCGCAGCAATAAACTGTCAGGCCGAATACGTTCAGGAAAAAATAAAAACGGTTCGCCACATCCTCCCGAAGGCTCTCTCTGTAGCATATCAGGCACAGAATCAGCACACAGCCACATTTCAAAATGTTGGCATAGGAGAGCTCCCCATTGTCGAATACGGAATTCCGATAAAAGGGGTAGAAGAAAAAGATAATCTCCCGATACAGCCTCTGTCCGAATACGAGGCTGCACAGAAGCGCCGTCCCTGCCGCATAATGCCATTTCTTCAGGGGCGCCGATGCCAGGACGCGCGCCGCGAGGTACACCGGAATCACCAATAGGATGGACTTATGGAACATGGCCCCCGCCAGTATGGTCAAGACAAATTTCCCGTATTCGCCACGGAGCACATATTTCATGGAAAACAGGGCCATGGCCAGGGCCAGATAGTATCTGACGGAATTCAGGCTATTGAAATAATATCCCCCTGTCATCAGCAGATACAGGGAAAAGGCAAAGCAGCTCCCCTGGTCATGGAGGGCTTTCACGAAGAACCAGACCGTTAGCATGGAAAAGAAGGCGAACACCGGGATATACTTGTCTTCGCCGCACAGCTCCTGTATCCATTTCACAATCATGTTAAAGCCGAACTCCGAGGCCACGTGGCGGTCCTGGGCAATCAGGTTGAAATTGTCCCGGTACACCCAGTAATCGTTGCCCACCGCGATTCTGCAGGCCGACACCCCGGTCAGGAGGCAGTAAATCGCGGCTATGGCAATCCTGTTCCTGGCCTCCCGCCTTTCCCACAGCCCGTTCCCTGCGGCCCTGCCGGGCCTGCGGCCTCCTCTGATATAGTCGGGCACATATTCCCCATTGTCCACGCACAGCCCCAGAGCCACCGTGACGGCGGTCAACAGAATATAAACCAGCGCGCTCCGTTCCATCTTCTATCCCTTCCTCATGCTATGTTTCCTTTTGGCACATCCATCTGTATGCCTGTCCCAGCGGCACCTCCGCGCAGAGCCTGTGCCGATGGGCCAGCAGGAACCGGAGGGCCATGGCCCGGGCCAGCCTGCCGTACAGATACCGGTAGAGCACCCCCTTGTCCCGGAAAAATTTCTCGTCATAACCCGAAAACCATGTGGATTCCCCGGCCTCCTCCCGTCCAATGGTGACAGGAGCCATATATACCGCATAGCCTTTATCCATGAACTCCTTTAGGAACAGGCTGTCCTCGCCGCTTCCATATCTGGCGCCGCCGCCGAACAGCAGGGAAAAGGTCACGCCGGAGGACAGCAGGCTCTCCCGGCGGATTGCAAAACTCACAGCCCCGTATCTGCCGCAGTTGTACCAGCGGACCCGCCCGCGCCTTGTGATGTGGTAGGTTCTGCGGCTCTCCTCCACCGTAATGTTGAACAGTATCATATCCGCATGGGGGGTCCGCTCAAACTCTGCCGATATCTTCTCTGCGTATCCCGGCTCATACACGATATCCGCGTCCGCGAAAAGGCAGATGTCCCCCTCCGCCCTGAGGATAGCCTCGTTGCGGCTCCTGCCCACGCCCCTGTCCGGGAAGGAAAAGAACTGCACCTGATGTCCCTTATATGTTATGTTTTCCAGCCCCAGCCGGTCGCACTGATTGATGATGACCGCATCCGATTCCAGCCCCATCCGCTCCAGCAGCGCTGCAGGCTCCTCATTCATGACAGATGCCAGTATCTGAACCTTCATGTATTTTATTTCCTCTCTTTATCTCCGTGGCTTCCGCTCCCTGCCGCCCGTCCGGGTAAAGTCATATCTGCGGAGCAGCTTCTCGTCCGCGTCCCACAATATAGCTGCCGTCACAGGGCAGTCCTGCTGCCCAAGATACTCCAGCACCCGCTCGAACGCTCTGCCCGCATGTTTTCCTGCCCTGACCGCAACCAGGATGCCCCGGGCTTCCCGCAACCGCCTTGCCACCGACGGATCCTCCATGGGAGATGGAACCGCAAACCATTCGTCATCCACGCTGTCAGGGCATCTCTCTCTCAGGCACCTCAGCACCTCCTCCGCATCCAGCCCCTCCTGCACCGCGCAGACAGCAGCATCTCTGTCCGATCCATCTAAAGCCTGCCCCTCCCGGCGGAAAAAGTATCCTATATTTTCTGCCAGTTCCCTGCTCTCAATGGTTCCTGCCACTTTTATGCCGTAGCGTCTCCAGATAGAGGCCGGCAGCCAGATACAGTCGTCCCCTGTCTCCTTCAAAAGCAGAATCGCCAAAACGGAGAGGAAGGACAGAATGGCGCCAAACATGGACACCCTCCTCATCCTGAGGACCGGACGCACCTCTGCGGCAGTATCTCCCGAATCAATGACAGTCATATAGTCAATCTCGCTCATCTGCGCCGCCAGCTCCTGCGTCATGGCCGCTTCCACAGCCTGGGCGATCCTTACGCTCTTCTCCGGGTCATCGGTGGTCACCGTGGTGGAAGGCAGCCGGATATCCGACAGCACCTGGGCATAAATCGCCCCCGCCAACTCCTCCCGGCTTATTTCCTCCCCGCCGGACTGCGCCAGATGGCCACTCACCGCGTCCAGGAACATCCCGGACTGCATATAGGTGTTCCAGCTCATCTCGTTGACGTACACGTTCATCATGTCTTCCACATTGTCCACTGCGTATTCCACCCGGTAGGAAGATACGGCCTCATATGTCCTCTCCCCCTGCAACGCGTTTCTCGCATAATATCCGCCCCCGGTCAACAGCGTGCCCAGAATCGTGACTGCCCCTATGAGCGGCAGTCGATAGACCATGCGCAGTGCCGCCAGCCGCAGGTCAAAGGGCTCTTTTCCATAATACCCCTTCCACATGTCCATATCATTCCTCTTCCCTGTCGTTTGGTCTCTGCTGGCGCCTCCTGTGCTCCTCCCGCAGAGCCGTAATCTGCTCCGTCTCCACTCCCTCGGTGCTGTCCGGCCAGAACAGAATCTTCAAGGTCAGCAGCATGAGCTTGATGTCCAGCATGATAGAATAGTTCTCGATATAAGTCAGATCCAGCTTCAGCTTGTCATAGGGGGATGTGTTGTACTTTCCGTACACCTGGGCAAAGCCGGCCAGCCCGGCCTTCACCTTCATCCGATAGGCGAACTCCGGCATGACCTCCAGGTATTGGACGATGATCTCCGGCCTCTCCGGCCTGGGTCCGATAAAGGACATGTCCCCCTTTAGGATGTTCACCAACTGGGGCAGCTCGTCGATCCTGCATTTCCGGATGATTTTCCCCACAGGGGTGATGCGGTCGTCATTCTTCTGGGCAAGCCTGGCCACGCCGTCCTTTTCCGCGTCCGTGCGCATACTGCGGAATTTCATGATATGGAATTCTCTCTGGTCCAGGGTGCAGCGCACCTGCTTGTACAATATGGGGCCGCCGTCATAGAGCTTGATGGCGATGGCGGTGATCAGCATAAAGGGAGAGGCGAGAATCAGCAGTACCAGCGCACCTGACACATCGATGCATCTCTTTACTATCCTCTGCTCCACGGTAAGGCAGTATTCCCTGGTCACCATCATGGGGCTGTCGAACACATGGAGCTCCTCCGCGCCCATCAATATCACATCCGTTATCTTCGGTAGCAGGTAGAACCGGATGGAATGCGCGTAGCAGAATTTGATCAGAGGAGTCCTGTCCGCCACGGAGATGTCCCCCAGCACCACGGCATTGCACTCTCCGCTTTCATAGGACTCCAGAATCACCTCGCTGACCGCATCGACCCCCTCCCCTACATGGATGGTCCTGGTGATGATATATTTGTCCCGGCGGCTCTCGAATTTGCCGCAGATGTTTTCTATGGGCCTGTCCCCATGGACCAGCAGGAGCCTGCGGGGCGGGAAAATGGCCCGATAAATGCGGTTGGCCACATTGATATATATGACCACCACCATCGTCTGCTCTATCGTCATGAGGATGAATACATCCAGAACGAAGGGCTGGGCCGCCATCACGGAAAGCTCCGCATATATGAAGACATTGGCCATCAATGTGGCGAATACTTGGGAGAAAATCAGCTCCACATTCTTCAGATATCCCAGGCGCATGCCGCCGTACATAGAGGAAAGCAGAATCAGCACAAAGGCATAGATGGCCACTTCCACCACATGCCCTTTGCCCCAGAAATTCCGAAGCTGCTCCACCACGCTCCAGCGGAACTGCATCTGCCACCAATAGGCGAACAGCGCCACCTCCAGTCCCAGGCACACTGCCGTCAGCCCCAGGTTGATCAGTCTCTTGAATGTCTCCAATTGTCTCAGCTTCTTGTCATTGGTATTCACATTCACGGTACAATCCTCCTCCACCTACAGTCTTCTCTTCACGGCCCTAACCGCCCAGAAGCAGAAATGCCACGCGCTGCGGGGCAGGCTTAAGTTCTCCGAGCGCCGATAGAGATTCCAGATGCGCCGTACCGCCTCCAGCTTATTGGAGGAAAGGGTGCTGCCGCAGCGTCTGTAGCGCACCAGATTTTCATCCAGCCCGTATGCGGTACAGCCGTTTCGCAGCACCCGGAACCAGAGGGCGGTATCCTCGCTTTTGATTTCAGGCATCTGAAGCTGCTCTTTGGGAATCCTCTCCGTATCGAACATGACCGTAGTCGTAAATATCGTGGTATTGCTCAGAGCCTGACTGTAGTTCAGCGTCTCCGGCACGCGCACCACCTTTCCCGTGCCCCTGCCCTGCTCGTCCGCGAACTCATATCCCGTAAAAACAAAGGCAGCCTCCTTTTCCCGCAGGAACCGCAGTTCCTTCTCCAGCTTCTCCGGCACCCAGAGATCGTCTGCGTCCAGATAGGCGATATACCTTCCCCGTGCCTCTTCCAGCCCCCTGTTCCTGGCCCTGGCGGCCCCCATATTGGAGGGCTGGCGGATCAGGCGTATCCGGGAATCCCCCCTGTCCCTGATGCACCGCTCAATCACCTCAGGCGTCCCGTCGCCGCTTCCATCCTCCACCAACAGGAGCTCCCAGGCCCTGTAGGTCTGCGCCTCCACGCAGGCAATGGTCTCCCGAATGTACTTCGCCGCATTATAGACTGGCACGATGATGCTGATCAGCTCATCCATAGTTTTCCTCTTTTCCTGTATGAATCATTCCCTAAAACAGCACAAAGGCGATGTAGTCCCCAAAGGCCTGCGCCTTCGTGCCCAGCGCCGCCTCCATGCGCTCTTTCATCTCCACAGGCACTCCTGCGGGAAACAGGATGCAGTTGACGCCCATGTCCACCGCGTCCCGGGCCCGTTCTTCCAGGGTGGCCAGCATCTCCTCCCTGTCGTCCTCCGGCATCCAGACTCCAGCGGCCTGCTCCACCCATTCCATCCACTGACACAAATCGGTCTCCCTCTCGCCATAGGTGTCATAGGCATAGGCGTTCAGGGACGGATCCCATATATTCCTGCCATAGACCAGCCTAAGCCGCCCGTCCGCCTCCCTGGCGTATTCCAGGATCTTCCGCGGCGCAAGGAGACAGATGTCCTCCTCCGGCCAGGCCTCACCAATCATCTGGACCACAGCCTCGCCCTCCGCTTTCTCGGCGTTTTTTTGTGCCCTTTCCTCCCCGTTTCCGCCAAGGTTCCCGCAGAGCAGGACAGCCAGGAGCAGCAGCAATGTCACCGGCAGGGCCTTGCGCCACCCTCCGCCGTCAGCGTCCCTCCACTGCTGTTCCAAAAACAGCGTCGCGCCGTAGGCCGTCACTGCGGTCAGTGGCACAATGCTCCAAATCCACTGATAATCGTAGAATTTTGTCTGGTACAGCATCAGCAAAGCCGCGGTTACAGGCAGGATACAGCACACTGCCGCCACAGTGGTATACAGCACAAGCGCCTTCTGCTTCCTCCACTTTCCGGCAAACCACAGATACATCAGGGCAGCCAGCAGTAAAATCGCCAGTTTTCCGCTGCCCTTATAATCAGCCCATCCAAGGCTCGCATTCCGAAGGAGCTCCGTCATTTCGCTTCCTCCCCTTTTCCCACAGCTTTTTGCCTGCCACAGAGCAGCTGCGCCACCGCCATCCCCGCCGTTACAGCCAGGCAGATGCCGCATCCATAAAACGTCCAGACGATGGAGCCTTCCGCCAGGACGCACAGAAAAGCCCCAAACCATTTATGCCGCAGGCACAACGACAATGTCCAGGGCAGGAGCACGCCTGATCGGATGGCCACGCCCTGCCAGCCGCAGCAGAGCAAGTTGAACCCATCCATCCCATAGCCATAAGCCCCTACCCACAGCAGGAGCGATGTCAGGAGCAGAAAACAGGCACGTTTTTGTCTATCCTCCGGAAACAGCGTCCTGCCCAGCACCGAAAAAGATACATAGCAGCTCAGCAGCACGGCCATGGGAACCAGGGTCCGAATCACCAGCGCAGGCCTCAGCCCCGTCCATCTGCACAGACTCCCGTACAGCGTGGGCAGGCACAGTATCTTCAGCCGCAGCGGCATCCCCTCCGCATAGGGCATTCCTGTCATGGGATTGACCTGGTAGATGCCATCGGAGACCAGAAAGCTTTCCACTGTCTCCACCATCATGTCGCCGCTCCTGTAGGTAGCATTCCCAATCCCGACAAAAATAAGCTGGGCAACTGCCATCAGGACAAACGCCGCATAGAAGAGCTGCCCGCGGACACCCGTGGACGTTTTCCTTCCATCTTTCGCGAAAATCCGCTTTCTCCCCGCAATCAGGAAGCCTGTCCCAAGGACGAGCAGGATGCTCAGGGACACGGCAATCAGCCGAGCGCAGTCCGTAAATGCCAGCTTCAAAAAAACGGCGGCCAGATGCCAGGCTTCCGCCATGCCGATGACGGCAATCCCTCCTGCAATCAGGCAATCTCCGAAGGTATTCTTTCTCACTTTTTAAAACTCCCATTCAGCTTATTTACAGAATAAGGACATTCGCCATGCCCTTCGTCTCAACATTCTACCATAATTATCCCACAAAGTCCACAAAAGCAGCCGGATTTTCACCCGGCTGCTTTCTATTCCCGCAGTAAGAAGCATATCTATCTTCTGTTGTTTCTTCCATGTATGCCTACATGGCCTTGATATCCAGCCGAACCTTATCCGCAATGCGGGCAATGTATTCACTGTTCGTAGGCCTGGTTCTGCCTGATGACGCAGAATATCCAAACATTTTTTCAAAAGTCTCAGCATTTCCTCTGTTCCATGACACTTCAATGGCATTGCGAATCGCACGTTCAACTTTCTGGTCGGTGGTCCTGAATCTCCTTGCAATCGCCGGATACAGCAGCTTGGTCACACTGGTTACTACTTCCATGTCTCTCCCGGACAGCATTATGGCGCTTCTGAGATAATGGTATCCTTTCAGATGAGCCGGAACACCTACATCCAACATGATTTCCGTAATATACTTTTCAAGTTCGCAATCCTTAACCGCAGTAATCTCCATATGAACTCCCCTTTCTTATGTTGACTGCCATTTCCTTACCACGAGGAACAAGGTAAATTTTACCATAAAAACGTCAAACTGAAAAGGGATTTAGCCGCTAAGAATTCGTTAAGACTTTTTATTAATTTTCAAAAACTTTCCCGGACCAGGTAGATGGGGCGCCTCTTCACCTCCATATAGGTTTTTGCCAGGTATTGCCCCACTATCCCCGTACAAAAGAACTGTACCCCGCTGGTCATTAGGATGATGCACACCAGGGAGGGCCAGCCGGATACCGGATCGCCGAACATCAGCTTGCGCACAATGATGAAGACGATCATCAGAAACGCGACTACGCAGAAGAACACCCCCACAACGGAAGCCAGCATCAGGGGCGCTGTGGAAAACGCGCAGATACCATCCAGCGAATACAGGAACAGCTTCCAGAAGTTCCACTTGGTCTCTCCCCTGGCCCTCTCCACATTTTCATATTCTATCCACTTGGTCTTAAAGCCCACCCAGCCGAAGATTCCTTTCGTAAAGCGATTGTATTCCTGCATGGACAGGATGGCATCCGTCATCTGCCTGGTCATCAGCCGGTAATCCCTGGCCCCGTCCATGATTTCCGTCTTGGAGATCTTTTTCATCAGCCGATAGAACATCCTGGCAAAAAAGCTCCTGATGGGCGGCTCGCCCTTTCTGGAGACCCTTCTGGTAGCCACGGAGTCATATCCCTCCTGGATATAGGAAAACATCTCCGGCAGCAGGGACGGGGGATCCTGGAGATCCACGTCCATCATGACCACATAATCCCCTCTGGAGTTCTCCAGTCCCGCATAGATTGCCGCTTCCTTTCCGAAATTCCTGGAAAAGGAGACCAGATGCACCCTCGGATCCCGCTCCCGCAGCTTCTTTATCTCCGGGACAGTCTTGTCCGTGGAGCCATCATCCACATAGAGCAGCTCCAGCTCCATCCCCTTTTCCGCCAGAAAAGGCTCGTTCTTCATAAGCTCTTCGTAAAAAAGGGGCACGTTCTCCTCTTCATTATAGCAGGGCACGATTACGGTCAACAGGCTCATGGTCTTTCCGGTTCCTTCCATCACAATATTTTGCTTCCAGTATACCCTTTTCCCCGGCAATCCGCAAGACAAAATCCGCGATATCACCGGGTTATTTCTTAAATTTATTAATTTTTCGGTCGATTAGATGACTGCTGTCATCTTTTGTGTTATAATGTCCTTATTCAATGCAGAAAGCCGCGTTGATACAACAGGAGACCATATCATGAAGAAACTGAAAAACAGCATTCTCTTTTTAGCTTTGCTTATTTTGCTTACGGCCTGCGGACAGGAGGATGAACCGGTAGACCCCGTCGTCCCTGAATCCAGCCAGCAGCCTGAAGGCGATATCGATTCGGTGCCTCAGCCGCCTGACAGCCCTCAGTCCACCTCGCCTGAAATCGTCACCGAGGACGACTCGCTTCCGCCAAGGGAAGGAATGGTGCGCAGCCGCCTGACCAACGAATGGGTCGATCCCGATGTAGCGAACACACGTCCCATAGCAGTGATGATTCCCAACGAAGTCAACGCCATCCCCCACTACAATCTGTCAAAAGCCTCCGTGGTCTACGAGGCCAACGTGGAGGCCCGCATGTCCAGAATGATGGCCATTTTTGAGGATTGGCAGGATTTGGAGAAAATCGGCAATGTCCGCAGCCTCCGCGCCTATTATGTCTATTGGGCTTTTGAATGGGATGCTTTTATCGTGCACATCGGCGGCCCGTATTTTATCAACGAGCTGATAGCTGAGCCCAATACCCAGAACATCGACGGCAATCTGGACTCGGATGCCGGCGCGTTCTTCCGTTCCTCGGATCGTGCCGCCCCCCACAACAGCTACGCTACAGGTTCCGGTCTGGCCAATGTCATCAGCCAAAAGGACTATTCCATGGGATACAGGGATTTGATTGACGCCAATCACTTCCAGTTCGCCAGCAAATTGAATCCGAACACGCTGACCCAATACGATGCCGAGGCCAAGAACGCCACCTATATCGATATGTCGGGCTGCTATCCCCTGACCAGATGTTATTTTGAATTCAATGAGGAAGACGGCCTGTATTATCGCTTCCAGCATCTGTCCGGCAGCACGGACGGCCCCCATGTGGATTCTGGTGGTACCCAGCTGACCTTCAAGAACATCCTGGTACAGTATGTCAAATATGAAGAGCTGGGAGAGGGCTATCTGGCTTTCCAGTGCCATGACACCACCAGGGACGGCTGGTACTTCACCAACGGAAAGGGGATACATGTAAACTGGGAGAAGACCACCGATTACGGTGCCACCAGATATTACGATGACTACGGCAACGAAGTTGTGATGAATACCGGAAAGACCATGATATGCATCGTAGAGGAGGATGACAATTTCACCTTCAGATAGAAAAAGCGCCGCTTCCCGCGGCGCTTTTTTATTCCCCTAATCCATTTTCCACAGCACGCACCAATGATTTCAGCGCTTCCTGCTCATCCTCCCCCTCACAGAAGAATTCAATCTCATCCCCGCTCTTCACGCATGCCCCCAGCACGCTCAGCACGCTCTTGGCATTGGCGGTGCTCTCCCGGAACTGGAATGTAATCAATGACTTGAATTGCATCGCCTCCTTACATAAAATCCCTGCTGGTCTCAGATGCAAGCCAGTAGGATTCTTGATTACTACTTTCTGACTTACCATTTTATCCTTCCTCCAATCTGCTTTATCCGACCTCTTATGTCCGGGATGACACGCTCCCGTCAGAACATGACATCCTGTATCAGCGTTGCCAGCTTATCCGCCTCTTCCCGGATGACCTGCTTATCCTTGCCCTCTATCATGACGCGCACCAGCGGTTCCGTTCCGGACGGCCTGATCAGTACCCTGCCCTCTCCGGCAAAGTTCTTCTCCAGCCTGCGGATTGCCTCGGCAATCTCCGGATATTCCATGTACTTCTCTTTCTTATGGTTGGCCACCTTGGCATTGACCAGGGCCTGGGGCAGCACTTCCATGATGCCCGCCAGCTCGGACAGGCTCTTCCCCGTATCCACCATGACCTGAAGCAGATGCAGCGCGCTAAGCAGCCCGTCTCCTGTGGTGTTCTCATCCAGGAAGATGATATGTCCCGACTGCTCTCCACCCAGGCTGGCACCAATCTCCCTCATGCGCTCCAGCACATACCGATCGCCCACCTTAGTCTGTTCTATGGTCAGCCCGTTTCTTTCCCCCATCAGGAAGAATCCCAGATTGCTCATCACCGTAGCCACGATGGTGTCCTTTTTCAGCTTCCCATTGTCCCGCATGTAGCTTCCCACGATTGCCATAATCTGGTCGCCGTCCACAATCTCGCCGTTCTCGTCCACCGCCAGCAGCCTGTCGGCATCTCCGTCGAAAGCAAGACCGATATTGGCCTTTTCATATACGACCCTGGCCTGCAGCTCTGCCATATGGGTGGATCCACAGTTTGCGTTGATATTGGTGCCATCGGGATTGTTGTGAATCGCCACCACGCTGGCCCCCAGCTCTTTCAGGGCTTCCACGGAGGTATAATAGGACGCGCCCTCCGCGCAGTCCACCACAATCTTCATCCCCCCCAGCGCTACGGGCACGGACCGAATCGAATGGTTGATGTACTCCTCCCGGGCATCGGTGCGGTATTTAATCTTCCCTACCGCAGTGCCTGTGGGGAATTTCACCCCGGGCATGTTGTTCTTCATCAGCTGTTCAATCTCATCCTCCAGCTCATCTGGCAGCTTGTAGCCATTTCCATCGAAGAACTTGATGCCGTTGAACTCCACGGGATTGTGGGAGGCGGAGATGACGACCCCTGCGTCCACCTTGTACTTCTGGGTCAGGTATGCCAACGCCGGGGTGGGCATGATGCCCACGTACACACAATTCGCCCCTACAGAGCACGCCCCGGCCATCAGGGCATTCGCCAGCATATCGCCGGATATACGGGTATCACACCCTACCATGATAGTAGGTTTATGTTCCTTCTCCTTGGTCAGGACATAGGCTCCCGCCTGTCCCAGCTGCATAGCCATCAGGGGGGTCAGCTCTTCATTGGCAATCCCCCTTACACCATCTGTCCCAAATAATCTGCCCATTTCTTATTCTTCCTCCAATTTGACAAGAATGACTCTCACAGATATCGTATTCTCAACGCTGACATCGTCAGGCAATGTGAGCGCCGCCTGAATCTCATGCGTGCCGGTTGTCAGGTCCCGCATGTTCCCTGCGGCTATCCACGCGCCGATGTCAACGGTGCCGCGTATCTCGCTCTGGTTCACGGCAGACACGGCTTCCTCCAGACCGGATATCCTCAGCCTGTAGGTCTCCTGCTCCTCCGCGAATCCCGCATCATATCCCTCCGGCAGGTTGACCAGTTCGATGCTGCTCTGCGTGAGCACCAGCGTCCTCTCCACCACCGGTTCGATATAGACCGTGGCAGTCACCCTTCCGTTGAAGTCGTTGCCTACCAGGGCAGCATTGTCCAGGTACTTCCTGATATCGATGACCCTCTCCACATTGCCGCTCTCCTCCGTGATATCCAGCTCCCTCTCCGGGATGGAAATCTTACTGATCTCCGCCAGCGCGGAGGCCGTACCGGCAATCATCACGCTGGAAGGCTCGCACGTCACCAGGCCGGTGACCAGATATCCTTCCGCCGGTACACCGGTAAAGGCGGCCTCCACAGGCACCTCCTTGGTAGCCAGCACCGGTACCTCCACATGCATGCTGCTGGTGTTCTTCGCGATGTCGGAGTCGTCCACCAGCTCCCCCTCCGCGTCATAGAAGTGGATATCCGCGTTGCCCGACACATTGCTGGTAGCGCCGGTCACATCGATTTCGATGCCCGCGCTCTTGATGCTCTCCACCACCGACTGGGGGCCGGTAATCTCTATCCTGTTCTGCTCCAGCTTCGCATTGCCGATGATATAGCCCTCCGCCACATCTCCCCTGGTGTCGCAGACCACGCTGACCCAATTGCTGGCCTTCTGCTCCACGTTGAGCTGTACGGCATCCCGGCTGCCGGAGATGTTCAGTATCTCCACCTCGTCGTTGAGCACCCGGAAGCTGATGGGGACGGTATTCACCTCCGTCAGCCTGCTCACGTCGGCCTCCGCCACAATGTCAGAGGCGCTCAGCTCCTGTATGACATTCCTGGGCGCCTCTACAGTGACCCGAATCCTGTCCGAGCCCTCCAGCACCTCATAGAATTTATTCCCCTTCTCCAGCAGATCCGTATTGACCAGGTTCACCTGTATATTCGAAAAGGACACGGAATCCTTGGGATTGTCTGCCATGACCACCAGGAACCAGAACACGATGGCCAGCACCACAGACAGAAGCTTCAGCCCCAGGTTATTCAGTATCTTTCTTCTCACTCTTCGCCCTGTTTTTTCCTCTCCGTTTGTGTGCGCCTTTTGCATCCTCTTCTCCATTCAAATCCATAATCTGCCGCATTCTCTCACGCAGCTCCTCCGCGCTCAGGTGCCTCCTCAGCTCGCCCTCATAGGCCATGCTGATGCCTCCCGTCTCCTCCGACACAATCAGCGTCATGGAGTCCGTGGTCTCCGACACCCCCACGCCCGCCCGGTGCCTGGTGCCCAGCTCCTTGCTCAAATCCAGGTTGTCTGACAGGGGCAGGTAGCAGGTGGCGAAGGTCACCCGGTTCCCCCGCACAATCACCGCTCCGTCATGGAGTGGCGTATTGTGCTCGAAGATATTGATCAGGAGCTGGCTGGTCACCAGTCCGTCCACTTCTATGCCGGTGCGCTCATAGTCCTTCAGGGACTCTTTCCTCTCCACCACAATCAGGGCACCGGTCTTCACCTTGCCCATCTCCACACAGGCCTTCACGATCTCCCCCACCGTCTTCTCGGAAAAGGTATCCTCCATCTTCCTGGAGGAATTGGAGAAGGAGGGCAGGAAGTTCTTCTCTCCCAGCTGCTCCAGAGCCTGGCGTAGCTCCGGCTGCATGGCCACGATAATCGCCGTCACCGCAAAGCCCAGTACGTTGCGGGTCATCCAGATGATGGTGGTCATCTGCATCAGGTCCACCACCAGCAAGAACAGGACGATTACTACCAGGCCCCGCAGCACCCTCCAGGATCTGGTGGTCTTCATCCATGCCAGAATGGAATACAGCAGAAACGCGATAATCAGAATTTCCGCCACATCGTACAGGTCTATAGTATTCGCGTATGTCTTGATATTTTTCAGGTATTCACTCGCTGTCTCAACCCACTGCATCTCAACCCAACCTTACTTTTCAGCCATTTTACGGCCACTCTTCATAATCCTCCACGTCAATATCCGGCTCTTCCTGACTTTCGACGTTCCCCACTGCCACCCGTCCGCTTCGCGCGCCGCCGTTCCGGTATTGGGCACCTGTCCTGGCATTGCCCCTGCGGGAACCCACCCGCTCCACATCCCGCTTCGGCTGTCTTGGGTTCCTGCTCCTCGGCTCGCTTTCTGCCATCCTGTCCCTTTGGGAATTGATTCTCTTCACCGTCTTGGTAGGCACAGATACCGTCATTTTGGGAACGGCCTTTACATAATAGTAATACTCATCGTCCTCGAACTGCACCTTCTCCGTACGGCTGTAGTCCACGCAGAAGCGAAAGAACTCTATCACTTTCGCCACCACCAGCGCCAGAAGGGAGCCCAGGAGCACGCTTCCCATAGAAAGGTTGACGTCATACATCAAATCTCCTATCAGGAGCAGGACCACATTAATCATAGCCCCTGTCACCATGGCAATGGTCCAGGAGTAATCCACTGACATCCTGCGAATCAGATAGACAACCAGCACCGTGACCACAAAAGCCGCAATCATCACCAGCATGGCCTTGTTCCCCAGGATGCCCTCCACCATGAACCGCACCTTCTCAAGGATCTCGCTCTCTTCCATTGTTCGGATATTGGGCGCGCTGTCTATCACCATCCGCAGCAGATAGAACACCGCTATGCCACAGCCCACAGATACAATGGAAGCGGGTCCGCATAACAGCCCCACGGCTATGGGGACCACATAGGGAATCTTCATGGAAAACAGAAGGGGCGTCAGTACCACTACCAGGGAATCCTTTGGACTGAACCGGAAGAACAGCAGATACATAATCAGATACATACACAATCCCACCAAAGCCACTTCCATGGAAAGCGCATACATGTGCATCAGGCTGAATACCGCCGCCATCAGGACCATCAACCCCACAGGCAGAAACGAGCAGGTCAGGGCTGCTATCAGCATAATCCTCATATCATCGATCCGCGTCATATAGCCCATTCTGCTATTCAATGTGCTGAAAGTGATAAAGGCTAGCAAAAACTTGAACACAGGCACGATAAAGGCCTCGTATTTGCTGTAGATCAGCTTTATCCTTTCTTTCATTTCCAGTAAAACCGTCATTGTGACCTCCAGCTGTAGATTCCCTATTGCCCGTCATGGTAGAAGGAATTCAGCTTTTTTAAATTATGATAATAACATTTCAGGCTCTTCTTCGCCATCGCGTACCGCCATGTTGAGACGATATATATCAATACCGTATAACCGCCCACCATGGCGACAAGGTACGTCAGGACATCCTTGGCAAATGCCAGCAAGTCCATCTTGTACAGGTTCTCCAGAAAGTCCTCGAAGTTGCACAGCATATAGAGCCCAAACAATATCCCGAAGGATATGATTGAGCAGACTATCGCTTTCAGAACATGCAACGCGATATAGTCGCTGCGGAAATAATTGCCAATCTTTACATTCTCCCTGCCCTCTCCCTGTTCATAGGAAGCCATGCGGGTCATCAGGATAATGCGTTCTTCACTGAGCATACTGTGCCTCCTACTTCAAAAACCTCATCTTTGCGTTCTCTCCCTGATTCCTCTCAGGCTTTCTCTCCGCGGGCTTATTGCCATTGAGCACGCTCTGCAGGTCCCTGGTCATGTTCCCTTTGCACTTGTCACAGAACCTGCCGCTGCGAATCGGCTGTCCGCAGGACTCGCAGTTCAGATAAAGCGCGGAATCCGTGGCCAGCTCCAGGCGCTCCTCCCGAAGCCATTGACGAATCTGGCCCACGTCCACCTCACAGGCGTCCGCCACCTCCTGGATGCCCACGCCTTTGTTCTCCCGGATATACTCCTTCACCTCCTGGAACTTCTTTTCCAGCTTGTCACGGCAGGCAGGGCAAATCACCTGACCGGCCACATAATTGAAAATACATCCGCAGCTTCTGCAATTCCTTACATTCATAGTTATACCCCCTGCGCGCTCTGGCGCGCTGACTTCCCTCAGAGACCTGCGCCGCAGGCCAGGGCAATGAAGCAGATTTCCTCCACCCCTGCCTCTCTCAGGGTAACTGCCGCCTCGTCCATCGTGCTGCCAGTCGTATAGATGTCATCGATTAGTATCACTCTCTTTAATTTTACATCATTTCTCGCTATATTAAAAGCCTTTTTCAAATTATTTTGCCGTTCTTTCGGATTTTCGTATTTCAGAGGCACCGTATTCTTCACTCTGACCAGGAAATCCGTACATACGGGCATCCCCATGCGCCGTCCTACAGCCCGGGCCAGCAGTCCGGCCTGGTTGTATCCTCTGGCCGTCAGACGCTTTTTGTGCAAAGGGATAGGAACAAGCGCGTCCGGCCGGACGCTACGGATGAAATTCCCCAGATATTCCGCTATCTGCTCCCCGAAGAACTCCGCATACTCCCTCCTTCCGCCGTACTTGAACCGATAGATGGAGACGGCTGCGCTCTCGTAGGCATAAAGCGCCCGGCCTCTTGTGAAGAGATGCTCCCTTCTCTGGCAGTCCGTGCAGAACTCCCCCTCCCGGGCCAGCTTCTTCCCGCATTTCATGCACCAGGGTGGCGTCAAGAGCCGCAGCCTGCCCAAGCATCCCAGGCAGATTCTCTCTCCCGCCGGTGTCACAATATCGTCGCACACCGGACACCGGAGGGGAAAGAGGAGCTGCAGCACGCCCTCATACGCCTTCTCGGCCGCCCCGGGCCGGGGCCTCATCCTCATACCTCTTTGCTTTTGTGCCCTTAGTTCCGCTGTCTTTCGTGCCGCTCCTTCCGCGTCCCTTCTCATGGTTCCTCCACTCCTTTTCCCGGCCCCGCCTGCCCTGTGGCGGCGCCGTTCCCCGTTTTCCGGAACCTTCTCCGACTTCATTTATAGAGAGGCGCTGTCGGCCTGCGGGCAGTCCTTCCCGTACTGCTCGCATATCCTGGCCGCCAGGGCCGTGAATCTGCGGTTCTCGCTGACATTGTCTATCATGCCCCGGACGGTGGCGCTGCTGCCCAGGATCGTGACGCAGCTTTTGGCCCTTGTGATGGCAGTGTACAGGAGATTGCGGTTGAAGAGCATCCGGGGCCCGCCCAGAAGCGGCATGAGCACCGCCGGATACTCGCTTCCCTGGGATTTGTGTATGGTGACGGCATAGGACAGCTCCAGCTCCTCCAGCAGGGAGAAGGGATAGGTGACCCGCTTCTGCTCGTCATACTCCACCACCAGGCAGGAGGCCGCCTCCTGGATCTCCAAAATCCTGCCCATGTCGCCGTTGAAGACGCCCGCCCCCCGCTCCACCGGGATGCCGTACCTGCTGACGATCTCCCACTCCAGCTGATAATTGTTCTTGATCTGCATCACCTTGTCGCCCTCGCGGTAGATGCGGTCGCCGCTCATATGCTCCCTCTTGCGCCCGTCGGCGGGATTCAGGTATCTCTGCAGGATGCCGTTCAGGGTCTCGCAGCCCAGCGGGCCCTTGCGCATGGGCGTCAGCACCTGGATGTCGAAGGCTGTGGCCTTCACATACCGGGGCAGCTTCTCCTGTATCAATTGTATCATATGC
>CAMQOJ010000020.1 GCA_947003375.1 uncultured Lachnospiraceae bacterium | reverse complement strand
CTCTATCATACCCTGAAAATGTGTCTAAAGTTTGACCTTGGACTTAAGGAATTATAAAAAATATAGGTAAAAAAATTAAGGAATTTTTTTCCGGAGAGGGTTAATTCATGGAAATCATCAAAGCTTCCACTCCGTCCGCGGACGGCTTCCGGATGCCCGCGGAGTTCGAGCCCCATCAGGGCTGCATCCTGATATTCCCGGAGAGGGCGGACTCCTGGCAGTACGGCGGATACGCGGCCAGAAGGGCCTTCGCGGAGGTGGCCGAGGCCATCGCCAGGTCGGAGCAGGTGACGGTCTGCGCCAGCGGGGCCCAGTACGACAATGCCAGAGCCCTGCTCCCCGCCCATATCCGGGTGGTGGAGATGTCCAGCAATGACGCCTGGGCCAGGGACTACGCGCCCACCTTTGTAAAAAACGACACGGGTGTCATAAGGGGCATAGACTGGGGCTTCAACGCCTGGGGCGGCCTCCACGACGGCCTGTACTTCCCCTGGGACAAGGACGACCAGATGGCGCGGAAGCTCTGCGACCTGCTGGAGAAGGACGTGTACTGCAAGCGGGACTTCATCCTGGAGGGCGGCTCCATCCATGTGGACGGGGAGGGGACCTGCATGGTGACGGAGAGCTGCCTGTTGAGCGGGGGGCGGAATCCGGCGCTTTCCAGGGAAGAGATCGAGGAGGTGCTGCGGGCGTATCTGAACGTATCGAAGATCCTCTGGCTGCCCCGGGGCATCTACAACGACGAGACCAACGAGCATGTGGACAACATCTGCGCCTTCACCGCGCCGGGGGAGGTGGTGCTGGCCTGGACGGAGGACCGGACGGACGTGCAGTACGCCATGTCCAGGGCCTGCCTGGATTACCTGGAGCAGGCCCTGGACGCGAAGGGCAGGAGAATCAGAGTGCACAAGCTGCCCCTGCCGCAGCCCGTGACCGTCACGGAGGAGGAGTGCCGGGGGCTGGACGCCTGCCGGGACCAGCCCACCAGGACGGCGGGGGAGCGGCTGGCGGCCTCCTATGTGAACTTCTACATCGCCAACGGCAGCATCGTGATGCCGGGCTTCGGGGATCCGGCGGACCAGGCGGCGAAGGAGATTCTGCAGGGGCTGTTTCCGGACAGGGAGGTGGTGCAGATCTACGCCCGGGATATCCTGATCGGGGGAGGGAATATACACTGCATCACCCAGCAGGTGCCGGTGTGAAGTGTGAGAAGAAGTTCTAGGGGGCCAAGAGAGGGGATAGCCCACCTCTTTAGGACGTCCGCCAGGAACTTCCAGGCTCTCAAAGCGAACAAGGTTCGCTTGCGAATACGACTCGCTTGCGAACAAGTTCGCTTTGCGAGCCAGTTTCACAGGTCAGAATGCCCAAGCGAACAAGGATCGCTTTGTGAGGGCATTCTTCCAGGTCGCGGCGGTTTGTCGGCTGGTTGTGCTGCTGGGGATGGTATGTTGGAAGGGTTGGCGGATATATTGAGGTATTTGCATTTTGATAGAAAGGTGGAGGATGTATGGGACAGGAGTTGACGGTGGCGGCGGTGCAGATGTACTGCAACCGTTCCAGGGAGGAGAACCTGGCGGCGGCGGAAGGATGGATACGGCAGGCAGCCGGGGACGGGGCCCAGGTGATTCTGCTGCCGGAGCTTTTCGAAACATGGTATTTCTGCCAGGAGCGGAATTATGATTCCTACAGGCTGGCCATGACGGTGTGGGAGAATCCGGCGGTGTGCCGGCTGCGCCAGGTGGCCGCAGAGCTGAAGGTGGTGTTGCCGGTGAGCTTCTTCGAGCGGGCGGGGAACGTGACCTACAATTCCGTGGCCATGATCGACGCGGACGGGGAGCTGAAGGGCGTATACCGCAAGACCCATATCCCCGACGACCATTTCTACCAGGAGAAATTCTATTTCACCCCGGGGAATACGGGCTTCCAGGTCTGGGACACTGCCTACGGCAAAATCGGCCTGGGCATCTGCTGGGACCAGTGGTTCCCGGAGGCGGCCCGGTGCATGGCCCTGATGGGGGCGCAGATCCTGCTCTATCCCACGGCCATCGGCTCCGAGCCCATCATAGAGTGCGACAGCATGCCCCACTGGCGGCGCTGCATGCAGGGCCACGCCGCGGCCAATGTGGTGCCGGTAGTTGCGGCTAACCGCATCGGGCAGGAGACCGTGGCGCCCTCAAAGGAGAATAACGGCCAGTCCTCTGCCCTGACCTTCTACGGCTCCTCCTTCATCACGGACGAGACGGGGGAGATCCTGGAGGACGCGGGCAGGGACCGGGAGAAGGCGATCATGCATACCTTCGACCTGGATGCCATAGAAGAGATGCGCTTCAGCTGGGGGCTGTTCCGGGACAGGCAGCCGGAGATGTATGGGGAAATCTGCTGTCGGTGAGGGCGTCCGAAAAACAAATTTCATTCAGCAATTTTATTTGATTTTTTCATGACAGCCGCATATAATAAAAGTAGGGAAATCCCTACTTTCCGTGTCATGTAATGATGGAAGGATGGTTATCCAAAAAGACAGGAGGCGAAAGATATGTACGCACACGCTTTTGTTGACAACGCAAAGGTGATGGCAAAAGGCCAGGTCACCATTCCGAAGGATATCCGTAAGGTGCTTGGCGTAACAAGCGGAGACCGGATTTCTTTTATTGTGGAAGGAGGTACTGTCCGCATTGTGAACTCAGCCGTCTATGCCATGCAGATGCTCCAAAGTGAAATGGTGGGAGAGGCGGAACGTGCCGGTCTTATGTCTGATGACGATGTCATGGCGCTTGTGAAAGAATTAAGGAATGAGGACGAAAATCTATGAGGGTCCTGATTGATACAAATGTCCTCATATCTGCGGCGTGCCTTATCAGGCTTATGTAAAAGCTGCTTCCTATCCTAACCACGGTCTGATCTGTGAGCAGAATGTAGACGAAATGAAGCGGGTATTCAATAAGAAATTTCCGATGCGACTTGCCGCATTGGACAGATTTCTCTCAACCGCACTGCTGACACTGGAATTGGTGCCGGTTCCAGTGGATGAAGATGTATCGGAATCCCAGATTAGGGATGTAAAGGACCGCCCGATTTTACGTGCAGCGCTTATGGCAAAGGCAGATATCCTTGTGACTGGCGATAAGGATTTTTTGGAATCCGGTTTGGAACATCCTGAAATCATGGCACCGGCCGAATTCCTCGAGAGGGGCTGATGCCATGACAGTTGCGCAAAATGGGCAGGAGGCTGCGCTGCCTCCCGCTCACTCCACCAGCTTCGCATTGGGATAGATCCGCTCCATCCGCTCGTCCGGGAAATGCTCGTCCAAAAAGGCGGCCAGCGGATCTTCATCCTGGGCCCTGTCGGCGGAGGCAGCGCTTTCTGCCGTTTCCTTCCCGGTGCCGTCCGTATGCCGCTGCGTATACCTTGCCAGCGCCAGGGAGGAGACGGCCATATTCAAGACCATGAACACAATCAGGCAGTTGCACAGAATCTTCCCCGCCCGCACCGGCAGCCTCTCTATCAGATCCGACAGCTTCGGATAGATCATCTTCAGCCACACCACAGCCGCAATCCCCCAGAAAAAGCAATAAAGCAGGTTTATGCGCCCGCCCAGGTTAAAGGCGAAGCCGCTGTAGTCCCAGAACACCGTGCCGAAGACCAGCTCCGTGAACACGCTGCAGACATACTCGTAAGCGCCCCCCAGCAGCGTGCCCGCCAGGAAGATATGCCTGTCGCTCCTGTTCCGATACCGGTAGAGGAACAGGGTCAGCAGTGCGCAGCCCAGGCCCCAGACGATGCTGAAAGGCCCGTACACCACGCTGCTGCGGCTCATGAGCACCCCGGTGGTCAGGAGGCAGAAGACAGTCTCCGTCAGGTCCCCCAGGAACGCCCCGATGAAGAACAGCGCAGTCAGCTTATAGAAGCAGCACCCTTCCGCGAACACCGCGTGCCCCGCCTTTGCCCGCTCCGATTTCGCCCGGATGTCCGCCGCGATGTCCTCCGGATTGATGGAGGGGAAGGAGTGCTGCATCCGCTTCTGTACGCCCGCGGTGAGCCGGTTTTCCAGGAGCCTGGAGGTCTGCTGCATGCCCTCGGAGAGCTGGGACAGGCGCTTCGCTGTGACCTTCATGCCCAGGACTGCCATGGAGGTGGTGACGAAATCCGCCGCCAGAAGCCCTGCGGCAGTCCACTGCGCCACCAAGGTCACAGGCCGGGGGATGCCCCGCAGCAGACCGCACAGCACCGGGTTCAGGAAGCGCATGGTGGCCACGGCCAGCAGCCCCCACAGCAGGGAATACCGGAGGCAGACATAGCCGCCCAAATTGTACTTGATTTCAGAATAATCCCACAACTTCCTGCGGAAAATCTTCTCCATGAGCATGCCCGTGGTGTATTCCACAATGGAGGCCAGCAGCAGGCCCCCCAGGAAGAGGAAGAACAGGCTGCCCACAAGCTCCGGCAGGAACACTGCGAAGAGCACCGCGCTGAAGCCGTATATGGTGCAGTAGGGGCTGTTCACGAAGCCCCGGTTCACGAACTTCCTGCGGCTGAACGCGGCGAAGCACACCTCCGCACACCAGCCCGCGAAGGAGTAGATGAAAAACAGCCAGACCAGATCTGTCAAAACGTATGTCATATCAATCCTCTTCCTTTGTGCATCTTTTTCCGAATAACATACCATAGTATACCATGCCGCCATAGAAACGGCAATCCCGCAAAACGGCATTCGCGCCGGGGCAAAACCAGGTTCCCAATACGCGGATTGTATGGTACAATAAGAGGGCTGGAAGATGCTGGAAATGCATTGCGCATGGCCTTACAGGCCAGGAAAGGCAGGGGCGGATATGAGGACGGTATTGGGACTGGACCGGCTGGAGGAATTCGAAGGGATATTCAGGGGGAAGTGCATCGGGCTGATCACGAACTATTCCGGGGTGGATTCCCTCTGGAGGGTGAACGTGGACCTGTTCATGGACAGAGGTCTGCGGATCGGGAAGCTGTTCACGCCGGAGCACGGTATGTTCGACACCGCCGGCAGCCTCAAATAAAGAAAAAGGAGCGTATCAGCTATGGCTACATTTTCATTGAAAGTAATCGACAGAAACGACAACACCATCTGCGTCAGCAGCGGAGAGGACTTCGTAGACCTGGTGTGCATGCGGGCCTATGAGGAGGGGGACAGGATTGTCCTGGAGACCTCAGAGAAGAACGCTTATGTAAACTGGCAGGTGGACGATGCACTGGGGGCCGCCTTTGTGTACATTACGGACAATGTGTCTTATGAGATTCCCTTCGGGGAGAAGCGCGTCAGCCTGTCGCCCAAGGTGTTCTCCGGCAGCCGCCACTACCTTTACGCCCAGGCTGCCAGGCCAGACGAGATAGAGGCCTATCGGAACCTGGCCCTGAACCCGGCGGACCAACATCGGGACGTGCCCTGCTTCCCCCATGCCACAGCCAATGTGGAGACCAGGGGGGAGTCCGTGTTCGCCGCCAAGAACGCCATAGACGGAGTGCGCGCCAATCTGTCCCACGGGGCCTGGCCCTATCAGTCCTGGGGCATCAACAGGCAGGACGATGCCGCCATGCGAGTGGATTTCGGCCGACGAATCCGCGCGGACAAGGTAGTGCTCTATACCCGGGCCGATTTTCCCCATGACAACTGGTGGACACAGGTGACATTGGAATTCTCCGATGGCAGCAGCCAGGACTTCCCTCTGGAGAAATCCGTCACAGGCCATGTACTCACCTTTCCGGAGAAGGAGATTGACTGGATAGAGCTGTGCAATCTGATAAAGGCGGACGACCCCTCGCCCTTCCCGGCCCTGACCCAGATGGAAGTATACGGATGGAATGTGCTATGAAGAAGATACTGTTTGGAACCGGAAACCCGGCCAAGCTGAATGCCATGCGCCGCAGGCTGTCGGAGCTGGACATTGAGGTGCTGGGGCTGGCCGACATGGACAGGGAAGCGCCGAACCCTTCTGAGGACGGGAGCACCCCGCTGGAGAACGCCAGGCAGAAGGCCCTGTGCTACTATGATTTCTATCAGATGCCGGTGTTCTCCTGTGATTCGGGGCTGTATTTCGAAGATCTGCCACAGGAGCTCCAGCCGGGCATCCATGTGCGGACTGTGGGCGGGAAGTGCCTGACGGATCAGGAGATGCTGGCGTATTACGGCGGGCTGGCGGAAAAGTACGGGAATCTCCGGGCGAGATACCGCCATGCGGTATGCCTGGTGATGGACAGGGAACATATCTACGAGGCCATGGACGACAGCACCGCTAGCGAGGTGTTCCTGATCACCGCCGTGCCCTATGCGGGGGTGCGGCAGAAGGGGTTCCCGCTGGACAGCCTGTCCGTGAGCCTGGGCACCGGGAAATATTTCTACGAGATGGACAGGGAGCGGACAGACCATCTGGCCGTGGAGGACGGGGTGCTGAATTTTTTCCGGGGGCTGGAGCTGTAAGCGGCCTGAGGAACGGGAATGGGAGGTATTCCCGAAAGCCTCAGGGCAGGAAGCCCTCGAAGATGGGCATGACCCCCTGCTGCTCCAGACGCTCCAGTATCTCCTTGCTGCGGATTGTCCAGCCCACCTCATGGACGCCGTAGAGCCGTTTCATCAGCCGCAGGCTGGGACAGGAGCGGTCGATGTAATTGTAGGCGATGAAATCCGGCCGGGTGACGAAGGAGGTCAGCAGTAGGGTCAATATAGCCCGCACCGGCCAGGTCAGAGTCCCGGCATCGCTGGAGCGCAGGAAATTCTCGGAGAGCTGTCCCCGGATGACATCGGGATAGCGCTTTTTCAGGTGCAGCAGCGCGGCAGGATGGAAGGACTCGATGCAATAGGCGCCCTTCCAGTCCCGCAGGAGCGCCATCACCGCATCGGTGAGGGCTGCCGCATTGCCGTGCTCCACCTTCAGCTCGATGACCAGCGGTGCCTTATTCTCAAATAGCGCCAGGACCTCCGGAAGCAGGGGGATGGTTTCATTGCTGTCCTTTAAGGGATAGTCTTTGAGGTCCTCCGCCCGGAGGCTTTCGATGATTGCGCTTCTGCCGCAGACCCGGCTCAGGTCGCTGTCGTGGACCACCGCCAGATGACCGTCCGCCATGAGATGGACGTCCAGCTCCGCCCCGAAGCCCTTCTCCAGGGCCAGACGGAAGGCTGTCATGGAATTCTCCGGGATGCCTTTCTCCATGTCGTGGAGCCCTCTATGGGCATATCTGGCACCGGCCAGCCTGTCCCATCCCGACTGCCCCCGCCTGGGAAGCAGCATCAGGCACCAGAGGATGATTATGATGAGCGCCGCCAATAGTATCCTGCATATGATTATCATTAGAACACACCTTTCTGTTCGATATTTGGGAATGAATTCGTGTCAGCCCCAGCGGGCGAGGGTCTGGCCTGCCCGTAGCCTGACGGGATGTATCAGTCATCCATGTCCTCGAAAGCCGCCAGCCCCTTTTTGGCCTCAGCCTTGCTGTCCCCGTGGCGAACGAAGCACATGGTGACGAAGCTCAAGGTGACGAAAAAGGCAGCGTAGGGGAAGAGAATATGGTAGCTGATGGTCTTCATCAGGGAGCCCGCCACCACCGGCGTGATGACCTGGGCCAGCATGGAGGCGGTGTAATAGTATCCAGTGAACTTGCCTACATCTCCGCCCCGGCACATCTCCACCACCATGGGCAGGGAGTTCACGTTGATGGCCGCCCAGGCCAGTCCCACCAAAGCGAAGGCCACATACATGACGGCGTTGATGGAGGAGAACAGCGTGGTCAGGAAGAACCCCGCCAGGAAGCATGCGGCCAGCAGGATGATGCCGGCGTGGATTGTTCTCTTGCGGCCGATCCCGGAGGCCAGGATGCCGATGGGGATGTAGGAGACGATGGCCCCTGCGGTGGCCACCAGGAGGCAGGTGGACGCGCCGCCCAGCCCCTCGCCCATGACCTGGGACACATAGGTGGTGAACCAGGTGGTGACGCCGTTGTAGCCGATGAACCACAGGGCGATGGAGGCCAGCAGGAAATACAGGCTGCGCTTCACCGGCCCGGGCAGGGCCTCGCCGCCGTGCCCGTCGTCCTGGGCCAGGTTCCACTCGGGATGGAGCCGTTCCAGCGCCTGGTTCTCAGCGGCCAGGACAGGCTCCTTGATGGTGAGGAGGAGCACCACCACCGCTGCGGCCATAATGGCGGACACGATGAGGAACAGAGGCTGATAGTTGACATGGGACAGCTGCGCCACCTTGGAGGTGGGGTAGAGCACCGCCGCCACCCCCAGATAGAGGATGCCGCCCACGGCCCCCATCAGGTTGATGATGGCGTTGGCCTTGCTGCGCAGGGGCTTTGCCGTCACGTCCGGCATCAGGGCCACGGCGGGGGAGCGGTAGGTCCCCATGGCCACCAGCAGCAGCCCCAGCACGATGACGAAGGTTACCAGCTTAAAGGGAGCAGCCGCCTGGGAGTAGCTGTTGTCCAGCGCGGGCAGCAGGTTCATCAGAATCACCGCCGCCGCTGTGCCCGCGATGATATACGGCGTGCGGCGGCCCAGCCGGGAATTCGTCCGGTCCGACAGCCCGCCGAAGAAGGGCAGCAGGAACAGGGCCAATATATTGTCCGTGGCCATGATGATGCCTGTCAGGGACTCGTCCATGCCGAAGGTCTCCCGCAGGATTAACGGCACCACGCTGTCGTACATCTGCCAGAAGGAGCAGATGGACAGGAAGGCCAGGCCCACCAGGACGGTTCGCTTGTTGTTCAGCTTCAATTCATTCATTTGGATGCCTCGTTTTCTCGTTGGATGTGATGGCGCGCGGGGCTCGATGCCTCTGCTATCACGTTGCTGTAGACGGTGCCATTTTATCATAGGTAGGGATTCTTTGCAAGGGATGGAGCATTGGGCGGAAAATTTTCTTTAAATTCATATTTTACTAACAAAAATGATACATCTCTTCTTTATGATAGGGTTCACATAAAGCATACGTGCAGGATGAGGTGGAGAGATGGTAAGGCAGAGCAGCAGCGCACAGAAGAACGAGGATTATGAAGAGGTCGAAATCAGGCGCAATCCTTATTTGGTAAATTATGAGGAACAGTGGGACAGGCCCGGGCGGGAAACGGACGACAGAGGCCGCCGCCCCATCACACACGGCAGCAGGATGGTGGAGGGCCGAAAACAGGCTTCTTATGATGACGGGTCGACAGAAGAGTACAAATTCCTTTCTTATGGAAGGGAATCCCGTGACAGGCAGAAAGGGAGAGGTATGGTATCTGAACCGGCGCTTCGGCCGGAACGCCCCGATGCCGACAGGGCCCGCAGGCGCGAGGTGACCACGGATATGTTTGACGGGTATCGGAGTGGGGAGCCCGTCAGAAAGGGGAGGATGGTGCAGGTACCGATTCCCGACAGAGGAAGGCAGCGGCGGGAATCGGCTGAGCAGAGAGCCGATAGGACAGGAGGAAGACAGGAGACGGCGATACGTCCTGAGAGGAATAGGAGTGCCTTGCCGGGGGAAAGCTTCAGCCGCCAGCAGCGGGCAACACGGCAGGAGGCCGCGTCCCACCAGCGGAGAACTGCGAGGGAGCAGATTCCGTCATATCAACAAAGGCCAGTTCGCCGGGAACTCCCGGCTCGTCACAGGAGAACAGCATATCGGCAAATCCAGGCCCGCCCGCGCAGCGCCGCTGCCCAGGGCAGGAGGCAGCGCGTCCTCATGCAGCGCCTGATTCTGGGCGCATGGATTGTCTGCATCCTCCTGTTCGCGGTATACTTCGCAATCAAGAGCCAGCAGGCCAAAAGCGCCGGAGAGGACACCCTGCCCGTGTCCGGAGAGCAGCAGGAGAATGCCGCCGAAGGGCAGCCTTCAGGCACCCTGGTGCAGGGAATCCCCGCGGATGCATTCGCCACGCACCCGGAGTGGACCGAGGACTTCCTGACCCCCAACGAATACTCCCGCCCCGGGGAGCCCCTGGAGTCCGTGAAGAACATCTTCGTCCACTACACGGCCAATCCAGGCACCAGCGCCGCACAGAACCGCAGCTACTTCGAGTGGCAGAAGGACACTCATGAGGCCAGCGTCAGCGCCCATTTCATCATCGGCTACGAGGGGGAGATCATCCAGTGCGTGCCCCTGGATGAAATCGCCTACGCCGTCATGACCCGCAACTACGACTCTGTCTCCATCGAGTGCTGCTATCTGGCGGAGGACGGCTCCTTCACCCAGGAGACCTATGATTCCCTGATCTCCCTGCTGGCCTGGCTGACGGACATCTACGGCCTGGACGCCGAGGACATCCTGCGCCATTACGACTGCGGCGGGAAGAAATGCCCTCTCTATTACACGGAACATGAGGATGCCTGGGAACAATTGAAAAAGGACGTGGACAAGCTGTAGGATCTCTGTTAAAATAGACCTTGCGAAACATGCGGGGCGTCCGGGCCACAGTTCGGCACAGGCGCTTCGCCGGAGCAGGAGTCGAGGAGAGATTAGATGAATATATTGTCACCGTCTATTTTGGCAGCGGATTTCAGCAGGCTTGGGGAGCAGATTGCAGAGGCGGAGCATGCGGGGGCACAGTATCTGCATATAGATGTCATGGATGGCGTCTTCGTGCCGGACATTTCCTTCGGGATGCCGGTGATACTGTCCATCCGGAAGTGCTCCGACATCTTTTTTGACGTGCATCTGATGATCGACAGGCCGGAGCGGTATATCAAGGAATTCGCCGACTGCGGGGCCAATCTCATCAATTTCCACATAGAGGCCACTCAGGACGTGGTGGGCACCATACAGAAGATCCGGTTCCTGGGCAGGAAGGTGGGCATCACCATCAGCCCCGAGACCCCGGCGGAGGCGGTGGAGCCTTATCTGAAGCTGGTGGACATGGTGCTGGTGATGACCGTGAAGCCGGGCTTCGGGGGCCAGAAGCTGATGCCGGAGTGCCTGGACAAGGTGCGGCAGGTGCGGGCCATGGTGGCCGGGCTGGGCCTGAAGACGGATATAGAGGTGGACGGCGGCATCAGGGCGGACAATGTGGAGCTGGCCCTGGAGGCCGGGGCCAATGTGATCGTGTCGGGCTCGGCGGTGTTCGGCGGCAACATTTCGGACAATGTAAAGCGGTTTCTGGAGAAGATGAACTGACACGGACAGGATGCCGAACAGGTACAGATGGGATGCCGAACGGGTACAGATGGGAGGCTGACCTGACACGGACAGGATGCGCCTGACAGAGCGCGCCCGGTAGTGCAGGGAGCAGGGCGTTCCGGAAAATCGGAAGCGAAGAAGGTCAAAGCGGCAGCGGGATTAGGGAACCGGAGGCATGGGGCGCGGGCATGGAAGCGGCATCATGGGACCGTAACCACAGGCTCTCGGAAGCTTTGGAGACGGAATCTGGCATGGGAGTCGGACGGCATCCGGAACAGTGGGGGAATCGGCTCAGAGGAGCTTCGGAAAGCTGCGTGATATGCGGCCCGGAGATTCCGAGAGGATATTAACCGGGAAAGCGGGGCGAGGGATGCAGTTTCACGGAATCGGAAACGAAGAACACAGCGCGGAGGCGCACCATGTGACAAAGTGCATGCATGACCACTCCCATTTCAAGAGGGAGGCGGACATGTCAAAGGCCGCGGCTTCCATGGCGAGGAGCCAGAGCATGGAAGCGCAGCAGCAGAACCAGGGGCAGTTCTCCCTGTCTGCATGGCTGGACAATTATCTTTCCAGGGGAAAGAGCCTGCTGAAAGGCTTCTGGAGCGGGGGCAGCACGGCGGTGCCCGGGGAGGCCGGGAACCAGTCGGGCCAGGAGCAGGTGCTGGCGCAGATCGGCGAAAGCCGTGAGGCCGGGACGACGGCAGCGTCCGGCGCCGGTTCGGGCATCCCGGCAGCGGCCAGCCCCCAGGCGGATCTGTCCCAGGCGGTGCATGTGTCCCGGGCGGCCCAGGCAGCCGTCCCCGCGGCGCAGTCCCCGTCCCAGGAGGCCTCCCGGGACGGAGCGGGCCAGGAAAGCGGCGCCCAGGAGGGGATGTTGCGCAGGATAAGGGTGCGGTTCAAGGACATCGCGGGCCAGCTCACAGGGCATCTGCGGGGGAACACCTCCAGATTCCAGGCGAAGAAATCCTTCCAGCCCAAGCAGGCCATTACCAGGGAGGAGCCGCAGAAGACCGTGAAGCCCCGCAGGGACGCGGTGGAAATCGCGAATTACCATGTGGAGGAGAGCTATCTGCTGGATTCCTACGACAGAAAGGGCGGCTACAGCAAGATTTCCACCAAAAAGTGACCGTTAAGTTATTGACAGTAATCAATGTTTTGTGTTACCGTTATATATTAGGAAGAAAAACGAGGTGACAAAATCCTGCTCCCCGGGAAAAGGGGCAGGGAAGTGTTGGCAAGGGCATACTGGCCCGTCTTCTGGTGCATGCTGGGGACGGGCTTTTTTTGAATCTGCAGGCCCGCCCACCGGAGAATCAGCGAGAGGAGAACGGAAATGGAAAGTAAGGAAAAGTATTATCTTACCACAGCCATCGCCTATACTTCAGGCAAGCCGCATATAGGCAACAACTATGAGATCGTGCTGGCGGACAGCATCGCCCGCTTCAAGAGGAAGGAAGGCTGCGATGTCTTCTTCCAGACCGGCACCGACGAGCATGGTCAGAAGATAGAGCTGAAGGCCCAGGAGGCCGGGGTCACCCCCAAGGAGTTCGTGGACAAGGTGGCCGGCATCATCCAGGGTATGTGCGATATGCTGAATATTTCCTATGACAAATTCATCCGCACCACGGATGATTACCATGAGAGACAGGTGCAGAAGATCTTCAAGCGCATGTATGCCCAGGGGGACATCTACAAGGGGGCCTACGAGGGCATGTACTGCACTCCCTGCGAGTCCTTCTGGACGGAATCCCAGCTGGTGGAGGGCAAGTGCCCGGACTGCGGCAGGGAGGTGAAGCCCGCCAGGGAGGAGGCCTACTTCTTCCGTATGAGCAAATACGCGGACAGGCTGATAAAGCATATCAACGAGCACCCGGAGTTCATCCAGCCCGTCTCCCGCAAGAACGAGATGATGAACAATTTCCTCCTGCCGGGGCTCCAGGATCTGTGCGTGTCCAGGACTTCCTTCAAATGGGGGATTCCCGTGGACTTCGACCCGGGGCATGTGGTGTATGTGTGGCTGGATGCCCTGACCAACTATATCACCGGCATCGGCTATGACGCGGAGGGCAGCAGCACAGAGCAGTATAAGAAGCTCTGGCCCGCAGACCTCCATTTAATAGGAAAGGACATCATCCGCTTCCACACCATCTACTGGCCCATCTTCCTGATGGCCCTGGACGAGCCCCTGCCCAGGCAGATTTTCGGCCATCCATGGCTTCTGATGAACAGCGGAAAGATGAGCAAGTCCAGGGGGAATGTGATTTACGCGGACGATTTGGTGGACTTCTTCGGCGTGGATGCGGTGCGCTACTATGTGCTGCACGAGATGCCCTTTGAGAATGACGGCAACGCCACCTGGGAGCTGATTGCGGAGCGCACCAATTCCGACCTGGCCAACACCCTGGGGAACCTGGTGAACCGCACCATCTCCATGAGCAATAAATATTTCGGCGGCGTGGTGGCGGACAAGGGCGCCGTGGACGAAGCCCTGGACGGGGATCTGAAGGCCGTGGTCACCGGAGCCTACGCGAAGGTGAAGGAGAGGATGGCGCAGCTGCGGGTGGCGGATTCCCTGACGGAGATCTTCGGCATCTTCAAGCGCTGCAACAAATATATCGACGAGACGGAGCCCTGGATCCTGGCAAAGGACGAGGCCAAGGCGGACAGGCTCTCCACGGTGCTCTACAACCTGGTGGAGGGCATCTGCATCGGGGCGTCCCTCTTAGAGCCCTATATGCCGGAGACCGCGGAAAAGATAGCCGCGCAATTGAATACAAAACTGCGGGATTTCGGCCAGCTTGAGACCTTCGGGCTGTATGAGAGCGGCAAGCGGGTCACGGACAAGCCGGAAATCCTGTTTGCAAGGCTTGACATGAAGGAAGTGGAGAAGAAGGACGAGGAGATGGCCGCGGCCATGGCGGCGGCCCGGGAGAGCGCGGAAGCTGCCGGAGACGAAGGACAGGCCGGGGCGGAGACGTCCCAGGCTGACAGCCCGGAGAGAGCAGATGACATCATCGACATAGAGCCCAAGGCGGAGATCGCATACGATGATTTCGCGAAGCTCCAGTTCCAGGTGGGGGAAATCATCGCCTGCGAGGCGGTGCCCAAGTCCAAGAAGCTCCTGTGCAGCCAGGTGAAGGTCGGCAGCCAGGTGAAGCAGATCGTATCCGGCATCAAGGCCCATTATTCGCCCGAGGAGATGGTGGGCAAGAAGGTGATGGTGCTGGTGAACTTAAAGCCCGCCAAGCTGGCAGGCGTGCTGTCGGAAGGGATGCTTTTGTGCGCGGAGGACGCGGAGGGGAGGCTTGCGCTGGTGGCGCCCGAGAAGGAGATGCCGGCGGGAGCGGAAATCTGTTGATGCCCCTTTTGCGGAGGAGGCCAAGGAGACGGAATGGTCAAAGAAGAATTCTATTTTGATTCCAGGGACGGGAAGAGCAAGATACATGCCGTCCGCTACCGGCCGGAGGATACAGGGCAGGTCCGCTGCATCCTCCAGGTGGTGCACGGCATGGCGGAGTATGCGGAGCGCTATGAGGAATTCGCGGCGTTCCTGGTGGAGCGGGGCTTCGTGGTCACGGGCGATGACCATCTGGGCCATGGGAAATCCGTGGGCCAGGGAGGGAAGCAGGGGTATTTCTGCGAGCAGGATCCGGCCACCGTCCTGGTGCGGGACGTGCACCGGTTAAAGAAGCTGACGGAAGAGCTGTACCCGGGGGTGCCCTATGTGCTCATGGGCCACAGCATGGGCTCCTTCATCACCCGCAATTACCTGTGCCGCTACGGCACGGGGATATCCGGCGCGGTAATCATGGGCACGGGAATGCAGCCCAAGGCCGTGCTGGACATGGCCAGGCTGGTGGCGGGCGTACAGAAGCTCTTCTGCGGTCCCATGCATGTGAGCAGGCTCCTGGACAGGCTGGCCTTCGGTGGCTACGGCAAGGGGATAACGGACAGGCGCACAGCCTTTGACTGGCTGAGCCGGGACAGAGAGCGGGTAGACCGCTATATCGCTGACCCCATGTGCGGATTTACGTTTACGGTGAACGGCTTCGGCGCGCTTTTTGAGCTGGTGCTCAGGCTCTACAGCCCGGAGAACCTGGCCGCGGTTCCCAGGGAGCTTCCGGTGTTCATGGTGTCGGGGGATGCGGATCCGGTGGGCGACTACGGGAAAGGCGTCAGAAGGGCATATGATTCCCTGGTGGCGGCGGGGCTTACGGATATCCGGTTAAAGCTGTACCCGGGCGGGCGGCACGAGCTGCTCAACGAGACCAACCGGAGCCAGGTGATGCAGGACATCTGCCGCTGGGTGGAGGAGAATGTCCTTGGATGAACAAAAGCGGAAACGGCGGGGACGATGGATATTAGAAGCCTGAGGAGGCCCTATGAGGTCAGATGGGCCAGGAAAGCGGAATGGATGCCTGCCATGGAGATGGTCTGGCGCACTTTCCTGCAGCATGAGGGAAAGGAATACCCGGAGGAGGGCGTGCGGCATTTTTTCGACTTCATCACAGGGGACGAGCTGCATGAGGCCTTCCTGCGGGGGGAGTACCGGCTGATGGTGGCCCTGGACGGGGACAGGATCGTGGGCGCGGGGTCTGTCAGGGACGGGAACCACCTTTCCCTGCTGTTCGTGGACGATGCCCTCCACCACAGGGGCATCGGGAGCTCCATCCTTAGAAAGCTGTGCGATTATCTGAAAAATGAGGCGGGGGAACGGTACATGTCGTTGGAGGCGGCTTCCACAGCCGTGAATTTCTACAGAAAACAGGGGTTCCGCACCGTACAGCCGGAGATGGAGATCTCGGGCATACGGCTGACGCCCATGGAAAAAGTCTTTTAAGACAGGAGGAAAATCTTTATGAAGCTTTTTAATCTGGACAGTCCGTTGATGCAGTTCCTGAACAAGGTGGCCGACCTGATGTGGCTGAATGTATTGACACTGATCTGCTGCATCCCGATCGTCACCGTGGGACCGGCCCTGACGGCGCTGCACTATATGGCGCTGAAGATTGCAAGGGACGAGGAGTGCTATATCGCCAGGGACTATTTCAAGTCCTTTAAGCTCAATCTCCGCCAGGGCATCGTAATCTGGCTGATTGAGCTGGTGGTCATCATACTGCTGGTGGGGGATTTCCTGATCCTGCGCTTCTCCACCATAAGCTTCGGGCAGCCCATGAAGATCGTCCTGGCTGTCGTGGCCGTGCTGGTGCTGTTCACCTTCACCTTTGTCTATCCCGTGCTGGCGAAGTTCGACAATACGGTGATGCGCACGATCAAGAACGCTTTCTTCATCGGAATCCTGCAGTTCCCCAAGACGATCCTGATGATGATTCTGTCCGTGGTGCCGGCGGCGCTCTTCGTCCTGGCGCCCCAGATCATGCCGATCGTGTTCCTGTTCGGCTTCTCCGTCCCGGCCTGGGCGGACGCCAAGCTCTACAACAAATTCTTCCAGAAGCTGGAGGACCAGATGAACGGCGTGGACCAGGCCGACGGGGAAGCGGGCGCGGAGGGCCTGGAGGAGCCCGAAGAGGACGAGAGGATATTCAAGGACGAGCTGGACGAGAGCATCCAGGAGGAGCCGCCCCGCATCGGAGAATCCTAGAGACTTTGGCATGTTGACGAATGATAAGTGAATAAAATGTACAAAGTGACAGAAAGCACAAAAAGAACGCAAGTTTATAAGCATTTTAGAGGTTTTGCAAAAAAATATTTGTGGAATAGTGGTATGGAATAAAATACTTTTTTTCGTTATACTTATTGCAGGGTGAAGCGATGCGAGGCCATCGTTAAAACTAGAGTAAAAGAAACCATGCAAACGTGAAAGGAGTTTTGTATTATGGCAAGTTTATCTTTGAAGAACATCTGCAAGGTGTATCCCAACGGCTTCGAAGCTGTCAAGGACTTCAATCTGGAAATTGCAGATAAGGAATTCATCATCTTCGTAGGACCTTCAGGATGTGGTAAGTCCACCACCCTCCGTATGATTGCTGGTCTGGAAGACATTTCCTCCGGTGAACTGAAGATTGGTGACAGAGTCGTGAACGATGTAGAGCCCAAGGACCGCGATATCGCAATGGTATTCCAGAACTACGCTCTGTATCCTCATATGTCCGTATATGACAACATGGCGTTCGGTCTGAAGCTGAGGAAGGTTCCCAAGGATCAGATCGACAAGATGGTTAAGGAAGCTGCCAAAATCCTCGACCTGACTCCCCTCCTTGACCGTAAGCCGAAGGCTCTGTCCGGCGGTCAGAGACAGCGTGTTGCCATGGGTCGTGCTATCGTGCGTAATCCTAAGGTGTTCCTGATGGATGAGCCTCTGTCCAACCTGGATGCGAAGCTGCGCGTACAGATGCGTGTTGAGATTTCCAAGCTGCATCAGAGACTGGGCACCACCATCATCTACGTTACACATGACCAGACCGAGGCTATGACGCTTGGTACCAGGATCGTCGTTATGAAGGACGGCGTCGTCCAGCAGGTCGATACGCCTCAGAACCTGTACCAGAAGCCCCAGAACCTGTTCGTTGCAGGATTCATGGGATCTCCTCAGATGAACTTCCTGGATGCCAAGGTGAAGGTGTCCGGCAGTACCGCCAATCTGGAGATTGCTGGCAAGAGCATCCCTCTGCCGGAGGCGAAGTCCAAGAAGCTCATCGCCGGCGGCTATGACGGGAAGACCGTTACATTCGGTATCCGTCCCGAGGATATCTATGACAGCAATGAGTTCCTGGCAAAATGCGATCCTAAGACCGTGTTCGAGTCATCCGTAAGGGTGTACGAGCTGCTGGGCGCAGAGGTTTATCTGTACTTTGATCTGGAGGAGTTCCCCATCACCGCAAGAGTGGATCCCCGCACCACATCAAGGCCTGGCGACAAGATCAAGTTCGCGTTCGATATCGATAAGATTCATGTATTCGATAAGGAGACCGAGCAGGTTATCACGAACTAGTATTGGGAAATATAGGGGGTGTCGGAGACGGCACCCCTTTTTTCAAGATTTCAAGATTATTAAGCCTGATTGGTGTGACCGCTAAAGGGGCAGATGGGAGATTACATGATTTCAAGTCAGACGATTCAGACCAGCATAGACGAACTGAAGGCCATCACGAAAGTGGATTTATGTGTCTACGACTTATCGGGCACACCTGTGGCCTCCACGACTTCACAGCTTGACATTACCGCGGATCTGGTCAGCGGATTCGCAAATTCCCCTGCAGACAGCCAGGTGATCGGTGTCCATCATCTGTTGAAGATTATGGACGAGGGAGAGCTTCTGTATATTTTAGTTGCCAAGGGGTCCGGCGAGGACGTGTACATGGTGGGGAAGATTGCGGTGTGCCAACTGCAGAACCTTATCATCGCCTACAAGGAGAGGTTCGACAGGAACAACTTCTTCCAGAACCTCCTGCTGGACAACCTGCTTCTGGTGGATATCTACAACAGGGCCAAGAAGCTTCACGTAGAGGTGGCAGTGCCCAGAGTGGTCTTCCTGGTGGAGACGAAGCTGGAGAAGGACGGCGTGGTGATGGAGCTCTTAAAGGGCATGTTCTCCAGCCATGCCGGAGACTATATCACGGCTGTGGACGAGAGCAGCGTCATCCTGATTAAGGCGCTGGAGCCGGATTATACAGACGAAGCGCTTCTGGAGACTGCGGATGTCATCGTGGGCATGATGAACGCGGAGGCCATGCTGAACGTGAAGGTGGCCATTGGCACGGTGGTGCAGGAGCTGAAGGACGTGTCGAAGTCCTACAAGGAAGCCAAGATGGCCCTGGATGTGGGGAAGATATTCTACGCGGAGAGGAATGTGGTGGCGTACAGCACGCTGGGAATCGGCCGACTGATTTACCAACTGCCGGTGAACCTGTGCCGGATCTTCATCGATGAGATCTTCGGCGACAATGTGCCCTACGACCTGGACGATGAGACCCTGACCACGATCAACAAGTTCTTCGAGAACAACCTGAACGTGTCCGAGACCTCCAGGCAGTTGTTCGTGCACAGGAACACATTGGTGTACCGCATCGAGAAGCTTCAGAAGAGCATGGGACTGGATTTGCGCAATTTCGATGACGCTTTGACGTTCAAGATTGCGCTGATGGTGGTGAACTACATGAAATATCTGGACAGCATTGATTATTGAGAATCTGCAGGATCATTAAGAATCCGTAGGATTCTTTGACATCTCAGGGGCAAGATTTGCCCGGTTAGGAATAAGTGAGACAACCCCCCGAATATATTAGATGGAAGCCATCTTTCAATGGATGAGGCCATCAAATAGATTCGGGGGGTTTTTTATGGCATATGACAGGAAGGTAAAGTATCTGGATTACATGGAAGGCGGGACGCGGGTCAGAGGGGCAGGCTTCGTAAAGCTGGAGGCCCGGGACGGGATCCTGCGGATGGAGCTGTCCGTGACCGGGCTGCACCGCACGGATACCTTTGCCCGGGATGTGGTGCTCCTGTCTCTTATACACATCTGACGCTGCCGACGAAGAGACTCGTGTAG
>CAMQOJ010000019.1 GCA_947003375.1 uncultured Lachnospiraceae bacterium | reverse complement strand
CTACACGAGTCTCTTCGTCGGCAGCGTCAGATGTGTATAAGAGACAGAGGGAGGATATGACCAGGGCGGTGACGGATGCCGGGTATGATTATATTGCCATGGATGCCAGTCTTACCCGGTTCGGCGGAATTGAGACAAGGGATGAAGGGCTGCTCTATGCGAAATGGCTAAAGGAGCATGAGGGGCAGTATGATGGGGTGATTTTCTCCATGCCCATCTTTGCGGACGAAAACGGAGCCATCACGGCACTGCAGGATGCGGGCGTGCCGATTCTGATGCAGGCATACCCGGATGAGATTGGCAAAATGGATTTTGCCCATAGGAGAGACGCTTTTTGCGGGAAGTTTTCTGTGACGGACGTGTTTACCCAGTACCAGGTGCCCTTTACCGTGATGAAGCCCCATGTAGTGCATCCGCTGACGAAAACATTTGCACAGAATCTGCGGGATTTTGCTGCTATCTGCCGGGTAGTAAACGGTATGAAGCGCTGCAACATCGGCTGCATCGGAGCCAGAACCACGGCGTTTAAGACGGTGCGGTTCGACGAGATTGCCATGCAGAAATATGGGATTAATGTGGAATCCTTTGACTTGTCTGAACTGGTATTTAAAGTGGGAAAGCTGGCTGACGAAGCAGAAAAGGTAGTGGCAAAGAAGGCTGCGCTGGAGGCGTATTCTGACTTCACGGCTGTGCCGGAAGAGAAAAAGAACACTCTGGCAAAGATTTCCGTGGTCATTGACGAGTACATAGAGACCTACCATTTGGATGCTCTTGCCTTGCGCTGCTGGAACGAGATGGAAGAAATTCTCCGCGTATGTCCCTGCGTGCTGCTGTCCGAGTTGAACGACCGGGGCATTACCGCATCCTGTGAGATTGACATGTGTTCGGCAATCACCATGCGGGCCATGGCTCTTGCCAGTGAGACACCTGCCACAGTGCTGGACTGGAACAACAATTATGGGGAGGATGAAAACAAGGTAATCCTGTTCCACTGCGGCCCGGTTCCCAGGAGCCTTATGACGGATCGGGGCAGGGTGACAAGCCATAAGATGTTCGACAAGACAGATCCGGGCTCCGGGTGTGGAACCTGTGAGGGGCGCATCCGCCCGGGAGAGGTGACGCTTTCCAACTGCCAGACAAAGGACGGGAAGATTGTCGTATACGCCAGCGAAGCGGTATTTACGGATGACCCCATCGAAGAGACGTTCTTCGGATGCGGCGGTGTCTGCGAGATTCCGGACATGCAGGACAAAATGATCAGGCTTGCCAGGGGCGGCTTCAAGCACCATACTTCGGTGGGGGCCGGCCACATGAAGGAGATTCTGAAGGAGGCGTTTACCACCTATCTTGGATATGACTGGGTAGATATTGATTAATAATGGAATGCCCTGAAAGCCATAGAGTAAGAATGGGCTTTTGGGGCTTTCGCTATAAAGGATTGGAGGGGACAGATGAAAATTGCGGGACTTGATATCGGGACCACTGGCTGCAAGTGTACTGTATTTGATGAGCTGGGCAATGATCTGGGGAAGGCATACCGTGACTATCCGGTGAAACGGTCTGTGGGAAGTCATGAAATCGATGTCTGCGCGGTGATGGATGGGGTGTATGCCGTCATCCGCAAGATGGCAGCACGGTTCCCTGACATTGCCGGGTTGGGGGTCACCAGCTTCGGGGAAACGTTTGTCCTGACAGACGCAGAAGGCAATCCACTGCATCCGGCTATGCTGTACACGGATCCGAGAGGAGCGGAGGAATGCCGGGAGTTGAAGGAAAAATTGGGTGAGAAAAAAATTGCCCATATCACGGGTCTCCGCCCCCATGAAATGTACAGCATAAGCAAGTTAATGTGGATGAAAAAGCACCAGCCGGAAATCTACAAAAAGGCGAGGCATGTGTTTTTGATGGAGGATTATGTGGTTTTCCATTTGACCAGAAAGGCGCAGATTGATTATTCGCTGGCGTCCAGAACCATGGCGTTTGACATTTGCGGGCTTGACTGGAGCGATCAGATACTGGAGGCAGCAGGAATAGACCGGGAGCTTTTTTCAGCCTGTGTCCCCACTGGGAGCATAGCGGGTACAATCCGCCCGGAGGTTGTAGCGAAGACGGGGCTGCAGGAGAAAGTAAAAATTGTTTCCGTCAGCCATGACCAGGTGGCGGCTGCTGTAGGCGCGGGGGCATTTGACGCAAAAGTGGCGGTGGACGGCGCAGGGACAGTGGAGTGTCTGACCCCGATTTATGCGGAGATGCCGGATATTGACAAGATGTTTGATGGGTATTTTTCTGTAGTGCCCTATGTGTTCCCGGGAACCTATGTGGCATATGCTTTCTCCTACACCGGCGGTGCCTTGATGCAGTGGTGCGTGGAGACCTTTGCAGGGGAGAAGCAGGGGCGGGCCGACGAGAAAGGGATATCCGTCAATGAGCTGCTGGAGCAGGAATATCAGGAGAAACATTCGGAAGGTTCGGACGGACATTCCAAAGACTTGGGCGGACACACTGAGGGGCCCAGCGGGATGCTGGTGCTGCCGCATTTTGCAGGAGCGGCAACACCCTATATGGATACCGGTTCCAAAGGGGCCATTCTGGGCCTTACCACCGCTTCCACAGCAGCAGATATTTACCGGGGCTGCATGGAGGGTGTCAGCTATGAGATGTACCTGAATTACCGGGCGCTTGCAGGCTCCGGTATCCGCTTTGAGAAGCTGAATGCCACAGGCGGAGGCGCACATTCCGCTGTATGGATGCAGATGAAGGCGGATGTGCTGAACCTGCCCATCACGGCATTAAAGACTGTGGACGCCGGCACAGTGGGAAGTGCCATGCTCACGGGAGTGGCAACAGGGATGTTCCGTGACCTGAAGGAAGCAGCAGAACGGATGGTGGAGGAGACGGTCACATATAAGCCGCGGCAGGAGATGCACGAAAAATATATGCGGGTATATAAGCGCTACCGCAAGGTGTATGATGCTGTGCGGCCGCTTATGTGACGGATTTGAATGACAGATTACAATGAAGCGCCAATGAGTTTTTAGTATTGCTGACCACCTATTTTTATGAACTCATCGATTTTATGGTTCACTGCAACTGATGACCTGATTGGAATTTGTAAGGACCGCTGCAAAAGGACTGTAGTGAAAGGAGAGATATGAATCCATATATCGGACATGATTCCCAGTTGTATGGGATGGAAGAACACCGCCTTGTGGGCGGAAAGGGCGAAGGAATGCGCTTATATGAAGTAAATAACGGAAAGGGCATAATGCTTACGGTATCTCCGGATCGAAATGGGGATATTACCAGACTCAGGTACAAAGGCATGAACCTAAGCTACTTTTCCCCTTGCGGCTATGTAGCCCCTGCTTATTACGACAGCATCGGAAGCAACTGGCTGAATTCCTTTACGGCAGGTTTTCTTACCACCTGTGGCCTGCAGGCGGTAGGCAGCCCCTGTGAGGATGAGGGGGAAGCGCTGCCCCTCCACGGCTCCATTGCCAATCTTCCCTGTGAACAGGCTTACTGGACGGAGGAGAAAGGGGAACTGGTAATCCATACCGTTACAAAGGATGAGACGATTTTCGGACGCAAGCTCAGGCTGTCCAGGAAGCTGCGGGTATCACTGCAGGAGAACAGCTTTATCATTGAGGATACAGTGGCAAACACCGGTGACAGACTGGAACCGTTTGAAATCCTATACCATATGAATATGGGATATCCCCTGTTGGATGAAGACAGCATTCTCACGATTCCGTCTGTGGATGTACAGCCCAGAGACACTCATGCGGCGGAGGATATTGCAAATTGGATGCATATGGAAAAGCCGGCTCCAGGGTATCAGGAGAGATGCTATTACCATAAATTTGCCGGAAAGGAAGGAAAGGCTTCCCTATATCAGCCCAAATCAAAAGTCGGTCTTACCATCAGTTTTGATGCAGGCGAACTGGACGGTTTTGTGGAGTGGAAAATGATGGGAGTGCGTGACTATGTGTTGGGGCTGGAATGCGGAAACTGCTATCCTGACGGAAGGGATGTAATGCGCAGGACGGGAATGCTGAAATTCTTAAAGCCCGGAGAGAAAAAGACGTACCAGGTGACAGTCCAGGTCTGGGAGAAACCATGTTAAGCCGGCAGATGAATATGCATCGGAGCGGGAGAAGCCGGAATAATGGACTTATGCTGACGAATGCAAGAGAGGGTGAAAGCTATGAAAACTTCAATTAAAATGAAAAAGACAAAGGAGGTTCTCTCCTTAATCACAGGGATTGCTTTTTCCAATGTCCCCTGTTGGTATGATGCCGCGCGCCGGGATCTTCATATGGATCTGATCATACCGAAAAACCGTCAGGGACATGCGAAATGTCCGGCTGTGATCTGGATTTGCGGGGGCGCATATATGGTGGTAGACCATTCTGTCTGGATGCCGGAAATGGTGCGTTTTGCCCGTGCAGGCTATGTGGTTGCAAGTATCGAGTACCGTACCAGCAATGAAGCCCAGTTTCCGGCCCAGCTGGTGGATGTCAAGGCGGCTGTCCGTTATCTGAAAGCCCATTCGGAACAGTATTGTATTGATCCGGACAGAATTTTTGTCATGGGGGAATCCGCCGGTGGTACTATGGCTTGCCTGATTGGCGCTACCATAGACCAAAAAGAATACGATCAGGGTGATTGCCTGGAATTCGACAGCAGTGTAAACGGAGTAGTTGATTTTTACGGTCTTGTAGATATGGAAGCGGTTGCCTGTAAAGCCGGCGATGGGATACCGGAATGGACCATGCAGGCCTTTCTGGGAGCCGGTTACGAAAAAGAACAGGCAGAGAGGGCCAGCGCTATAAGGTATATCAATGAAAAGACGCCCCCGTTTCTGATTCTGCATGGCACGGAGGATTCCGTGGTTCCCATTGAGCAGAGCCGGAGCCTGTATGAAATGCTGCAAAAGTATGGCGTAAGAGCAGACTATTATGAAGTGGAAGGCGCAGCCCATGGTGATGACGCTTTCTATGAGGATTGCATGGTTGACAAAATAATTGATTTTCTCGAATCCATTTCGTAAAATGGAATAACACAGCTTAAGGAGGTAGAAAGAATGGAACGAATCAGTATGGACAGAGGATGGCTCTTTTATTCGGACCCGGGCAGTTTTTCCCTGCTTGGAACCTCAGGAAAAGGCGGGCAGGAGGTGAACCTGCCCCATGATGCCATGATCGGGAGGGAGGTTTCGCCGAACGCGTTAAACGGGAGAAGCACAGGATTTTATGAGGGAAGCGCGGTTCTCTATCAAAAATCCGGAATTCATAGGGAAGCCTGTCAGAGTGGAGGTATATTCTGCATCTTCGGAGGTAGAGCTGTTCCTGAACAGAAAAAGTCTTGGGCGGGCAGGAGCGGGAAAGGAGAATCGCTTTAAAGCTGTATTTGAAGTAATATATGAGCCGGGAACTCTTATGGCAGTCAGCTATGAGGCGGGGCAGGAGATTTCCAGGCAGGCCCTTGTGACACCGGAGGAGCCGGTCGGGCTGCGGATCCGTCTGGAAAACGACTGTGTGAAAGCAGACGGGCAGAGTCTTTTGTATGGTATTGCTGAAATAATAGACCGAAATGGCCGTCAGGTTCAGAACCGGGACAGGAAGCTGCAGGTTTTCCTGGAAGGAGAAGCAGCTGAGCTTGCCGCTTTTGGGACAGGAGCCCCCGTTACGGAGGAAAACTATACTACAGGAGAGTTCACATCTTATGAGGGACGGGCGCTGTTTATTCTGCGGGCCGGTTATGTACCGGGGGAGGTAAAGGTGCATGTCCGTGGAGAAGGGCTTGAAGATGCATCGGCTTCGGTATGTGTCCTTCAATAGGATCGGATATACTGCGCACCGATTGAATTTGCAGTACAAATGTGATGTGCAAGGTGGTAAAGGAGGAGATATCGTTATGCATACAACATTTCGGACAAAGCAGCTATATGCAGATAAGTTTTTAGAATGCGCAAGGCAGGCGGAATGTAATAGTCCGGTTCGGCCTGTTCGTTTTATGAAAGTGATGGAGACAAATCAGGGATGTCTGGGGGTAATGAATGGAATGGGGGTGGATGAAGAAGGTCTGGAGCGAAGAAACCCACTTATTGTCGCGCTGGGTGACAGTGTAACAGCAGGGCATTTTGAGAGTCTGCTGCCGACGGATCCGTTAGAGGTGCGGAAAGTAGTGGAAAATACAATGGAAATAATCAGTTCCGGAGATTTGCAAAGGTTGAAAAATCTGCCGCCAATGGAGGTTACAGATGCCAGAGTATGTTATCTTGAAATATTCAGGGAGAAATTGATTGATAAGTATGAACTAACTTCGGTCAGCACGATTAATGCAGGAATTGCCGGTGATAACCTGATTCAAATGTCGGCAAGGGCATATAGAGATGTCATTCGTTATCAGCCGGATCTGGTACTGATTAATGGTTCCCTGAACTGGGATGAAGCACATATGGGATCGACAGATGAATATAAGTCAATACTTAAAGCTTTGGTACAGAGGATAAAATCAGAAACGAAGGCAGACATTGTTTTATTGACACCAAACGGAGATTTGCCCAATACAATGTTTTGCAATTCGGACGCTCCAATGCCCACTACAGGGGAACGTGTAGTGGCTATCAGGGAGGTGGCAGAAGAAGAACAGGTTTGCCTTGCAGATGTGTATGCGGTATGGGAAGCCGCCAGAGAAGCGGGATGTCCGTGGAAAGAGCTTTTGGCAAACGGCATAAATCATCCCGGGGTGGAGGGGCATGAAGTGTATGCCATGGTCTTAATGAAACTGTTGGAAGGATAAAGGGCATAAGAACTGCGGACAGCAACCAAAACAGGAGGACAAAATGGATATCAGAAAATGTATCGAGGAAATGACTCTGGAGGAGAAGGCCGGCCTTTGCTCCGGCAGGGACTTCTGGCACAGCCAGAACGTGGACAGGCTGGGGATTCCCTCCGCCATGATGTGCGACGGTCCTCACGGCCTGCGCAAGCAAAAGGGGGAGGGAGACCATCTGGGAATCAACGAAAGCATCCGTACCGTATGCTATCCTACGGCCGCTGCGCTGGCCTGTTCCTTTGACAGGGAACTGCTCCATGAATTGGGAGAGATGCTTGGGGAGGAATGCCAGGCCGAGGATGTGGCCATGCTGCTGGGGCCTGGGCTGAACATGAAGAGAAGCCCTCTGTGCGGCCGGAATTTCGAGTATTTCTCAGAGGATCCCTACCTGGCGGGAGAACTGGGTGCTTCCTACATCCAGGGATTGCAGGGCAAAGGAGTATCCGCCTGCGTAAAGCATTTCGCAGCCAATAACCAGGAGACCCGGCGGATGTCCGGTTCCTCCAATCTGGATGAGAGGACATTGCACGAAGTCTATCTGCCCGCTTTTGAAGCTGCGGTGAAGAAGGGAAAGACCCGAAGCATTATGTGCGCCTACAACGGCATCAACGGAACTTTCTGTGCGGAGAATAAGGTGCTGCTCACGGACATTCTGCGTGAGAAATGGGGATATGAAGGCTTTGTGGTCACGGACTGGGGGGCTGTAAAGGACAGGGTGAAGGGCATTGCCGCAGGACTTGACCTGGAGATGCCCGGAGGCCCTGGTACCCAGGATGGGGCAATCGTCAAAGCGGTGCGGGAGGGAAGGCTGGAAGAAAGCAGGCTGGATGAGACCGTGGAGAGGATTCTGCGTTTCTTACAGGACTATCTGGATGCCAGAAAGCCGGACATGATCATCGACAGGAAGGCAATGTCGGAAAAGAGCGGCGGCTTTGCGGCCCGGTGCGCGGTACTTTTGAAGAATGAGGGGGTGCTTCCCATAGATCCTTCCCGGAAGATTGCTTTCATCGGCGAGTTTGCCGAAAAACCCAGATATCAGGGAGCAGGCTCCAGCCATATCAATGTAGCCCATGCAGCCAGTGCACTGGAGGCGGCGGGAGGGTTGGATATCGTTTACGCCCGGGGATACGATGTGCATAAAGAAGGAAAAAATGACACGCTCATGCAGGAAGCGCTGGAGACGGCAAAGGCAGCAGATGTGGCAGTCATCTTTGCAGGACTTCCGGATTCTTACGAGACGGAAGGTGCGGACAGGGACAATATGAAGATTCCCGAGGATCAGAACAGGCTGATTGCGGAGATTGCGAAGGTACAGAAGAATGTGGTGGTAGTGCTTCACGGCGGCGCACCCATGGAGCTTCCCTGGAAGGATCAGGCGGGAGCTATCCTGTGTATGTATCTAGGCGGAGAGCGCGTAGGAGAAGCTGCAGTAAAGCTTCTTACCGGACAGGTGAATCCCGGCGGAAAGCTGGCGGAGACCTGGCCCCTTCGTCTGGAAGACAATCCTTCTTATCTGAACTTCCCCGGCACGGACGGGCAGGTGAATTATAAGGAGGATATCTACATTGGCTATCGTTATTACGATAAAAAGAATATGGAGGTATTGTTCCCTTTCGGACATGGACTTTCCTATACGAAGTTTGAGTATAGCGACCTTCGGCTGGAGAAGGATTCCATAGCGGATACAGATGCCCTGACAGTGTCCTGCAAGGTAAGGAACGCAGGCGGTGTGGCCGGGCAGGAAGTGGTACAGCTGTATGTACAGGAGAAGAATTCCCATGTGAGCCGCCCTGTCCGGGAACTGAAAGGCTTTGAGAAAGTGGGCCTGTTGCCCGGGGAGGAAAAGGAAGTGTGCTTTGTGCTGGACAAGAGAAGCTTTGCCTACTACGAGGTGAAGATTCATGACTGGTATGTGGAGAGCGGAGAGTACACGGTGGAAATCGGCGCTTCCAGCAGGGATATCCGGTTAAGCGGCAGCGTGAAGGTGGAGAGCACTGTGGAGATTCCCACATTCTTTACCTATGAATCCACAGTAGGAGATTTATTGAAAACGGCGAAGGGCAGAGCTTTCGTGGAGCAGATGACGGGCAGGAGCAACAAAGCGGAGATTGACAGCAATTCGGCGGCTTTGGGCGAAGGCAGCGAGAAGATGGCACAGAATATGATGTTTGAGATGCCTCTTCGCTCTATTGTGTCCTTCGGGCGGATGACCATGGAGCAGTTGGACGGACTGCTTGCCATGTTGAATGGGGACAGAAATACGGGAACCCCATAATGGATGAATGCTGTTATGAAGGAGATGCCCAGGAAATACCTCGCACTCACCTTGCAGGCGGCAAGACACGGATTGCGCCGCCTGCAAAGGAAGGGATGGCATCCCTGTTTTATTGGTAGATTGAAAAGCTTCTTGCGGGTTCACTTCTCAGGGCCGTTGATTTTCCGGTTCCAGATCAGGCTGAAAACAATGCCTGCTGTCAGGGACAGGAAGAGGGTGGCGGCGCTGGTGAAGATAATGCCGTAGAGACCGAAAGCTTTGCCCAGGACAAAGAGCAGGGGCAAGTAGAACAATCCTTTATCCATCAGGGCTACCAGGCTGGCATAGGATGCCTTTCCGGTGGACTGCAGAAAGGTCTGGCAGAGCTGATACAGGCCATAGAAAGGACCGATGATGATGGAGGCAAATACAAAGGTCTGTCCGTAGGCGATGACCTCCGCATTGTCGATAAAGGCGGAGATAATGGCATTCCTGCCCAGATAACACAGGACTGTGAGCACGCTGCCCAGGCAGACGGTGAAAACAGCGGTATTACGGATAATCCGTTTCATCCGTTCCAGGTTGCCTGCACCGAAATTATAAGAGATGGCAGGCTGTAGTCCCATGCAGATTCCCATGGCCAGCATGGTGATGACCATGCCGATTTTGCCGGAGACACCCTGGGCGGCCAGCGCCACGGAGCCGTAGCCGATGACCATGCGGTTGGCCACAATATGGGACAGGCTCATCAAAAGGGTACTGCAGGCCATGGGGAGACCCAGGGACATCACTGTCCAGGAGGTTTCGGGCCGCAGGGAAAACTGCTTTGGAGACAGGGACAGGACGGGCTGTTTCCTTGTCACATAATACAGCAGATAGATACAGCTGATACAGTTGCCCAGGACGGTAGCTGTAGCGGCTCCGGCCACATCCCAGGAAAAGACCAGAATGAACAGGGCGTCCAAAGCAATATTGGCAAAGGTTCCCGTGCAATTGGCAATCATGGATTCCTTTGCGGCACCATCGGCCCGGATGACATTGGCGAACACATTGTTGAACATAATGAAAGGGCCGCCCAGGGCAATGATGCGCAGGTAACGCACTGCGTCCGCCATGGTGTCCGCATCCGCTCCCAGCATCCGGCAGATGGGGGAGAGAAGGAGATTGACTGCGACCAGGAACACAACACCCAGAGCCAGGGATGCAAAGCAGCAGAAGGAGGAATAGCGCTTTACGCTTTCCGTATCTTTTTTCCCCAGAGCCAGTGAAATTGCGGTGCAGCCGCCGCTGCCGAGCAAGGTTCCCAGCCCCGACAGGATGGAGAACATGGGAGCGCAGAGGGAGATGGCTGCGATTTTGGACGGAGCATTGGTCTGTCCGATAAAGAAGGTGTCCGCCATATTGTAAATGACCACCACCAGCATGATGACCACCGCGGGCAGGCTTAAATTCAGTAATAATTTGGGATAAGGGGCTTTTTCCAGCATTTCCTGATTAGGATTCATGATATTTTTTCCTTTCTGTTTCTTAAAATCAACACTTGTCGAATGAAGTTGTTTCTATTATAATATATACAGGTGTCGAATACAACCGTCAATTCCTATACAACTGTCGAATTTATGAAGCCTGGAACAAAAAGGAGATGGAAGACCATGAACACAAAAGGAAACCAGCGTGCGGTGGAGACGGAAAACAGGATAAAGTATGTCTTTCTGAACTTATTGAAGGAAAAGGAGATCAGCCGTATTTCCGTCAGTGAAATCTGTAAACGGGCCCGGATCCACAGAACCACCTTTTACGTGCATTATAAGGATGTGGCTGATCTGATGGAGCATCTGGTGGCGGAAATGTATCAGCAGATTATCGGCATGTTTGTGGAAGAGGGAAAGGGGCTGCGGGCCAACGGGTTCCGGCAGCTGTTTGAACTGATACAGAAGCACAGGGCTTTTTTCTGCGCTTACATGGATGCTCTGGGCAAGCTGAACCTGACGTATGACAAGCTGCCCGCCGAGCTGAAGGATAATATTGACAGAATTGTTCCAATCATGGGTTATGCTTCCAAGGAGGAGCTGCTCTACCATCAGACCTTTTTCACCGAAGGGCTGTCCGCAGTGATCCGCAGATGGATTAAAAGGGGATGCCTGGAAAGTCCGGAGGAGATGGAGCGGATTGTGGTCTCTGAGTACAGGCCCAACATGAGCCTGTTTCGGCAGGATAAGGAGGGGGATGGAACTGAAACAGCAGATAGTTAGAAAAAAGAAACAGCAAAATCGGAGGAGAGAGATGAAAGAAAAACAGATTTACAATCCCTATCTGCCGTCCTACGAGTATGTACCGGACGGAGAACCCCATGTATTCGGAGAAAGAGTATACCTGTACGGCAGTCATGACCGTTTTGACGGGGCGGAATTCTGCCTGAACGATTATGTCTGCTATTCTGCCGATGTACATGATTTGACAGACTGGAAGTACGAGGGCGTTATTTACCGGAAGGAGCAGGATCCGAGGAACCGGAATATTCCAGCAGATACGTCTGCACCGAAGCCGGGGTTCTGCGCGAAGCAGGAGAGGCGGGAAGGCGATTTGAACGGGCCCGGTATTCATGCCATGTTTGCGCCGGATGTGGTGAAAGGACCAGACGGCAGATATTATCTGTACTATTGTCTTGACTATCTGCCGGAAATCGCCGTCGCCGTCTGCGATACGCCCGGGGGAAAATATGAATATCTCGGAATGGTGAGACATGAGGACGGCACCTTGCTGGGGCGGAGAGAAGGGGACTATATTCAGTTTGATCCGGGTATCTTCGTGGATGATGACGGGATGATTTATCTGTATTCCGGCAACGCGCCGATTAAGAAAGAGCAGGAGGATGGGACACATGCCTCCCAGGTCATGATTCTTTCTCCGGATATGCTGACACTTGCCGGAGAGCCGAAGAAACTGATGCCCTCCGTCTGTGAAAGCGAAGGCACCGGCTTTGAGGGGCATGAATTCTTTGAGGCAAGCTCCATTCGGAAGATTAAGGACAAATATTATTTCGTTTATTCCTCTGTGAACAGCCATGAATTATGCTATGCCGTAAGCGACAGGCCGGATGAAGGCTATCAGTACGGCGGCACGCTGGTGGACATTGGGGATATCTATCTGGACGGCAGGGAAGCGGGGGATGCTGTCAACTGTCTTGGCAATACCCATGGAGGAATGGAGTGCATAGACGGCCAATGGTATATTTTTTATCACAGACAGACTAACCGCACCAACTACAGCAGGCAGGCCTGTGCGGAGAAAATATATTTTGAGGAGGATGGCAGCATCCGTCAGGCGGAAGTGACCTCCTGCGGCCTGAATCAGGAGTTCCTGGCAGGAGAGGGAACCTATCCGGCTTATATCTGTTGCTGTCTGCGTTCAGAAAAAGGGGTGGCATTCTCCCACCCGCTGGCTATGAAGCTGGATTATCCGTACCTGACCCAGGACGCGGCAGATATGGAGCCTGAAAGCGAGGCCGCAAAACAGGATGCGGTCATGCCGGTGCAGTATATTGCCAATATCAGGCAGGGCAGTGTGGCAGGATACAAGTATTTCCGTTTCCGAAATCTGAACCGGGTTGGGTTGACAGTGCGTGGAGAAGCTCAGGGGGAGTTCCTGATGAGGACTTCACCGGAAGGGGAAATTTGTGGCAGAATCCCTGTCCGTTCCAAGGGAAACGCCTGGAATACCTATGCTGGGGAAGTGAAGGTACCGGAGGGGATTCATGCTCTGTATTTGTGCTATCAGGGCAGCGGAAGCCTGGATCTGATACAGTTCCATCTGGAAAGAAGGTTGTAAAAGCGGATTTCTGGTATTTTCGGTCGGATTTCTTGTTTCTTTCGCAAGGGGGATATGGGATAATATTGAAATCAAAGGGAATGATTTCAACTTTTGATTCCATATGCGCCGTTGGCGCATGTAATTATGGGATAATATCGAAACAGAAGGAAATATAGGAAAAAGCTGATTTTAAGGAGGCTGCATAAATGAGCGAAAAAGTGATTTATGATGCGAAAAAGGATGCTTACTACTCAAAACCCTATATTGATGCGGATGAGATGAGAGAGCGTGACATGCCGGACGGGAGCAGAAAGCCTTTCCGCTATATACATGGGGGATTCGAGGGGACAAAGGCAAAGTTTGTGTTCTGTTTTCCCATAAAGGAGGAGTATGAGGGACGTTTCTACCAGTACCTGTGCCCGTTCCCGGGACCGGATGAGGAGGTGGCTTCCCTGGCAAGAAGCGGAGAGGATGACACAATTGCCTTTTGCCTGCAGAACGGGGCTTACTTTATCGAGACGAATATGGAGTCTGCGGCTGCCTTTGGCGGCCATCCGGAACCTCACAGAATCTGGAAATCCAGCGCGGCAGCAGCGGAGTATTCCCGCCAGGTGGCGCGGGAATATTATGGCTGCGGCAGGCCTTACGGCTATGTCTTTGGCGGCAGCGGCGGCGGCTATAAGACCATCGCCTGTATTGAGAATACCAATGCCTGGGACGGCGCCTGTCCTTACGTTATCGGTTCGCCCTATTCCCTGCCCAATACCATCACCCTTCATGTACAGGGCATGAGGACTCTGCGGCATGTGATGGGAAAAATCGTGGATGCGCTGGATGCAGGCGGCAGTGGGGATATGTATGAGGGTTTGAATGAGGACGAGGCTAAGATGCTGAAGGAAGTCACCCTTATGGGGTTCCCGCCTCAGGCCTGGTTTATGGAAGCCGCAGGCCGCTGGGATGACGGTTCCCTGCCAGTGCTGATGCCGGGCATCAGGCAGCATGATCCTCAGTATTTTAAGGATTTCTGGGAAAAGCCCGGTTACCTGGGAACGGAGCCTGGCAGCAATGCCATTCGGGACAGGCTGCAGTTTAAGAGCAAAGTGGTCAGTGTCCATCTGCCCGGGGAGAAGCTGGCGGAGACGGAGGAGTATTCCAACGGTGTAGATACGGCATGGAAGAAGGCGCTGGTGGACGGCGGCGGTGCATGGATTGAGCTGGAGGAGGTTCCCCAGGGGGAGGATCTGTATCTGAAAGGAGTCAACATCGGCTTTGAGACCGGCGCAGCGGTGGGGAAGAATATGCTGCTTGGGGACATGAAAGGCAGCGGCATTACCATCGGCATGTGCTACGGCATGGACAACATGGAAGAAGTGCTGAAATCCATTCAGCCGGGAGATATCGTAACTTTGGATAATTCCGATTATATAGCGGTTCAGTCCTATTACCGCCATCAGGTTCCGCCGGATGCAGGCTTCCATGCATGGGATCAGTTCCGGAAGGAAGATGGGACGCCTGCCATTCCCCAGAGGGATGACATCATGGGGCCGGGCTTCTGCGGTACGGGGACGGTGCAGGAGGGAACCATTCAGGGCAAGGTGATCCTGACCCAGGCGCTGATGGATGAGTCCACCTGCCCATGGTGCGGCGACTGGTACAGAAGCGCCGTGCGCAGGGCGAAGGGAAATGAGGATGATTTCCGCATTTATTATTATGAGAGATGTCTCCATGGGGATGTATCCGCATTGGATACGGATATGATTGTGAATTATATTGGAGGCTTAAAGCAGGCCTTGCTGGATATCAGCGACTGGGTGGAGCGGGGCATTGAACCCAGGCAGTCTTCCGTCTATGAGATGGAGGGTGGCTGCGTCCATATCGCGGGGACGGCCAGGGAGAGAAAAGGAATCCAGCCTGTGATTACCCTGACTGCCAACGGCGGGGCATGCGCCCATGTGAAGGTGGGAGAGCCTGTGGTGCTGGAGGCTGTGGCCCAGGTGCCGGAAGGGGCAGGAAAAGTGACGGAAATCAGATTTTCCTTCTCGGATCCCATGTTCGGAACCTATGCAAAGAAGATAGAAGCCGGGGATCCCATGTCCTTCCTGGAACAGGGGCGCTCCGGGAGAGTGGAGGGCACACTGGATACCTATGTCACAGAGGAGGGCCTGCAGGCGGGCAGGGCCTGTGCGCAGACTAGCTATGACAAGTCCGGCACTTATTTTGCCACAGCTTTTGTGAAGAGCCAGCGCAGAGGAGATAAGCAAGACGCCTTTACCCAGGTAAGGAATCTGGCCAGAGCCAGAGTAGTGGTGGAAGAGTAGCAAAGGCGATTATCAAAATCCGACAGAAAAAGCAGAGACAGGAGGAGCTGAATCATGGAACAATACAGGATGTTTGAACTGAGGTTCGAAAGCAGCCGTCCGAAGGGATCCGAGGCGGTTGTGGATTTGGAGGCCGTTTTTACAAATGGCGGCGAATCAAAGACCGTAAAAGGCTTCTATGCGGGAAATGGCATATATGCAGTGCGGTTTCTGCCGGAAAAAGAGGGGGTTTATACATGGAGGGTGTCCGGCTGCGTGGAGGCTTCCGGTGAGGAATGCTGTGTGAAGGCAGCGGGAGGGAAGGCTCATGGAATTGTCCGGGCAGTGGGGACTCATTTTGAATATGAGGATGGAACTCCCTTTAAGCCTTTCGGCACAACGATCTATGCCATGATGCATCAGAAGGAAACACTGATCGGGCAGACTTGGGAAACCCTGGCTTCTGCGCCATTCAACAAGGTGAGATACTGTGTTTTCCCAAAACATTATGACTACAATCATAATGAGCCGGAATTATTCGCGTTTGAGAAGGACGGGAACGGTGAATGGGATGTGGACCATCCGTGTTTTGCGTTTTGGGATCATTTTGAAGCGGGTATTTTGAAATTGGAGGAAATGGGAATCCAGACAGATCTGATTCTGTTCCACCCTTACGATCACTGGGGATTTTCTTCTTTCAGCCTGGAGCAGTGCAAGATCTATCTGGATTATCTGCTCCGCCGCTTTAGCGCAATTCCCTCCATATGGTGGAGTATGGCCAACGAATATGATTTGATGCTGGAACACCCCATTGAGCACTGGTATGCGTTTGAACGGTTTATCGCCGATCAGGATCCGTACCACCACTTGCTGGGGAATCATAACTGCATAAAATTTTACGACAACAGCAGACCTGATATTACCCATTGCTGTCTACAGACGGCATGGATGGAGAAAGCGGCAGAATGGATGCATAGTTTTCATAAGCCGGTTGTCTACGATGAGTGCTGTTATGAGGGCAATCTGCCGCAGAACTGGGGCAATATTTCTGCTTTTGAAATGGTGCACCGTTTCTGGAGTGCCTGCACCGTAGGAGCCTACTGCACCCATGGCGAGGTCTTCCTGTCCGAAGATGAAGTGCTTTGGTGGGCAAAGGGCGGAATTTTGAAAGGGGAAAGCCCGAAGCGCATCGCATTCTTAAGAAGCATCCTGGAGGAGCTGCCGGGATATCTGGAGGAGTGGGAAAACAGTCCGGCAGCGGATACGGAGAATGAGGAATTCCGCAAGGTAATGGAGCGTTTCCAACTGCTCAGGGAATCGATTTCCGAAGCGGAGCTGGATGCATTGAAGCGGAAGGACGGGGACTGCAGAGGACATTATGAGGATAAGGTCTTCCTACAGTATCTGGGGCATCACTGCAACGCGCTGCTGGAGTGGAAGCTTCCGGAAGGACATAGGTACCGTGTGGAAGTCATTGATGTGTGGAACATGACCAGGGAGACAGTCCTGACAAAAGCCGGCGGAGATATAGAGATCAGACTGCCAGGCAGAGAGGGTATGGCGGTTCTTGCCATCGAAGAATAGGACGTGAAACGGTCCAAAAGAAACGAAAAATGATAATAAGAAAAAGGAAAAAAAGTATGAATATTCGGTTTCCAGAGAATTTCACCTGGGGGGTGGCAACAGCTGCGGCGCAGATTGAGGGAGGGGCATTTGAGGATGGACGGGGACCATCCATCTGGGATGTGTTTTCAAGGCTGCCAGGCAAAATCAAAAACGGAGGTCTTCCGGAAGTGGCCTGTGATTCCTATCATCTCGTGGAACGGGATGTGGAGATGATGAAAGAACTGGGAGTGAACTCTTATCGTTTTTCCTTTTCCTGGTCCAGGATTCTGCCTGAGGGTACAGGAAAGGTAAATGAGAAGGGCATTACCTATTACAAAAAGCTTCTTGCTCTGTTAAAGGAAAACGGGATTCGGGCAAACGCTACCATGTACCACTGGGATCTGCCTTATGCCCTGCAGCTGAAAGGCGGATTCGGGAATCGGGAAATCATCAAATGGTTCTGCGAATATGCATCCGTTCTTCTGGATAATTTCGGAGAGGATGTAGATATGTGGGCCACCTTCAATGAGCCTATCGCTACTTATGTGGGCTATGGACAGGGATTCTTTGCACCGGGCCTTCGGGATGAGAAATATGCCAGACAGGCGCTGCATCATCTCCTGCTGTGCCACGGGGAGGCTGTAAAGCTTTTCAGGGAGCGTAAGCCGGGACATGGGAAGATTGGCATCGTTGTGGATGTATGGAGACATTATCCTGAAAGGGAAGAGAATGAGGAAGATAAGGCTATGGCGTTTGCAGGCAACGAAATTCGCGGTTATGGAATGTTTCTTCATCCACTCTTTTTAGGAGGATATTCAAAAGAACTGTTGGATTACTTTGAAGAGAACCAGCTGATGCCTCTTATCGCAGAGGGAGATTTTGAGACAATTCGCCAGCCGCTGGATTTTTATGGTCTGAATTTTTACAATGGGCTTTATGACAATGCCGACAAAATGCGTGAAAGGGAAAAAGCCAGAAAAGAGGGCGGAAATTATCAGGACGAACCGGAAAACCATCCGGAGGCGCTGAAGGACGTGCTGCATATGCTTGTAGAGAAGTATCATGTGAACATTCCGATTTATATCACGGAGAATGGAATGCCCTTTGACGACGCATCCGGCAGGGAAGCAAACCTGGATGACCAGGCCAGAATTGAGTATGTGAAGAATGTTCTGATTTGGCTCCATAAAGCGATGGAAGAGGGGGCCGATGTGCGGGGGTATTACCTTTGGTCTTTGATGGACAATTTCGAGTGGTCCGCAGGCTATGATGCCAGATATGGGCTTTATTATACAGACTATGAGAAAGCGGAACGCATTCCCAAAAAGAGCGCAAAGTGGTATGCTCAGGTTATCAGGGAGAAAGGGTTTGAGGTTGAACGGTGATGATTGAAGAAAGCAATATGGAATTATCCTTGATGACATTTTCAATGATGCGAGATCGTTTTCAGCATAAGATGGATGCAGAGTTGCTTTGCAGGATTGCGGAGGAAAATGGGCTGAAATCTATGGATCTCATGGATAGTGAAGTGGAATTATATGGGGAAGCAGAGCTGACGGATGCGATGCGGGCCCATGGGATACGCTGTGGCTGTCTGATAACGAATGCGCCGCTATTTATGGAACCGCAGAGAGCAGGTGTGGGGAAAGCTTTAGAACTTGCGGCACGATTAGGCAGTAAATATCTGATGGTCATACCAGGAAATATTCTGCCTGAAGAACATGCATTTTGCGAGAAGGCCGGCCGACAGAAGCTGCTGGATATGACAGTAGAAGGACTGACCAGGGCGGTTGAGGCAGCAAAAAAATATGGGATAACCATAGGGTTTGAAAACACGCCGCAGGATTTTAAGCCGTTGGCTTCGTTGGAGGATGTACAATATGTGCTGGAGCATGTACCAGGACTTGGACTTATTTTTGACACTGGGAATTTTCGGGTGGCGGATACAAAGTGTGATGAAATGGCAATATATGAGCGGTTGAAAAATTATATCGTCAGGATTCATCTAAAGGATGTGGTAGTAGGAGATTTTATAGAGGGCGAGCGCTGTGTGGATGGACAGAGAATCGTGCCTGTGGTGACCGGAAGCGGCATTATCCCCATGAAAGAGCTGATTCACGCATTTCAGCGAGACCATAGCGGAAAGGCACTTGCCATTGAGTATGCCATGCCGAAAGAGGTTCATGGAGAGGAGAATGTCAGAGCGCTGGAACCCTATTGCCGCTATATTCGAGGCGTGCTGAAAGGCGAGACGCATCAGCCGCTCTACCACACGATTGAGGGAGTAAATAAGCCAGTCTCCCGGATCTTCTATGGGACAGCCGTTCCCCCAATGCTGGTGGGGGAAAATGTGAACTGGCTGTTGGACAGCATGGTCTCTTTGGGCATTAATGCCTTTGACTGTGCAAGAGGATACGGCAAGGCAGAAGAAGCACTGGGAGCCTGGATGCGGGAGCGCAATAATCGCGACAGGGTAGTCATTCTCACCAAATGCGGAAATGTGGGGGACGACGGCAGGGTCTGTGTGAACCGACAGGTAATCCAGGGAGAACTGGAGCAGTCCCTGAAAGCACTGCAGACAGATTATATTGATATTTATCTGCTGCACAGGGATGACCCGGATACACCGGTGGAAGAAGTGATTGAGTGTATGAATGAGGCACGGAAAGCAGGGAAGATTCGTGTCTTCGGCGTATCCAACTGGACTCATGAAAGAATTGCGGAGGCGAATGCCTATGCTGATTCGAAAGGGATTCAGGGATTTTCAGTGTCAAGTCCCAATTATGGACTGGCGGAGCAGGTGGGGGATCCATGGGGAGGAAACTGTGTATCGATATCCGGTTCTTCCGGGCAAAAGGCACGTAAATGGTATACCGATAACCAGATGCCGGTCATTGCTTATTCCAGTCTTGGGAGAGGATTTTTCAGCGGCAGGTTCAGGGCGGGGGATACAGATGGAGCGCGGAAAGTATTGGACGGCCCTGCTCAGAAAGGGTATCTGTCCGCAGACAATATGGAGCGGCTGCGCCGTGCAGAGGAACTGGCTCAGCGCGACGATATGACTGTTGCCCAGATTGCCATGCGGTACATCTGTCT